>NZ_QTXH01000007.1:0-167500 GCF_003461545.1 Coprococcus sp. AF16-22 | reverse complement strand
TGTTATAGATTTTTCCACAAGTATATGTTTTCCATTCTCTATCGCTCTTCTCATAAACTGTATGTGTGTATTGTGTGGAGTCGTTATATATATCACGTCCACTTCCGGATCCGTGAACATCTCATTGTAGTCTGAATAAACCTTACCTATGCCATACTTCTCAGCAAATGCCACCGCTTTGTCATACGTCCTGTTACCAACCGCATAAATGTTCCTGCCATTCTTTTTGAGTGCCACTGCCATCTCATTTGCGATAACTCCTGTTCCGAGAACTGCCCATTTGATATCTTTCATGTCTGTTTCCTCCGTATATAATTATGTATTTGGATTGTATATACACTTTTATTCGACAGTATTCCTCTCAGAGAACCTTCCATATCATCCACAGATATATGTCCAGATATCTCTCCGTCATCCTTGGCATCCACGAGTTCTCTCGCCAGCGATATCTTGAGATGGTGAAATCCCTTCAGCTCTATTCGTTTGCAGAATCTCGACACCGAGGCCTCGCTGACACCGCACTCCTTTGCCAGCTCCCCAACTGTC
The DNA here is from genome assembly GCF_003461545.1 of Coprococcus sp. AF16-22. Classification (NCBI taxonomy): domain Bacteria; kingdom Bacillati; phylum Bacillota; class Clostridia; order Lachnospirales; family Lachnospiraceae; genus Coprococcus; species Coprococcus sp. AF16-22. The sequence continues at coordinate 166,954 of NZ_QTXH01000007.1, read as the reverse complement.
ATATCCACAACCTTCTTGGGATTCCTAACGATATAATCGCCTATTTTCTTTCTTCTTTCGAAAATAATCCATCATATAGTGTCTTCTATACAATGCCACTAATAGTTTTCTTAGTTAAATTTGTTTTCATATTTGTTGCAGACTTTAAATCTATTTTCATGCCATTTACAACTCTACCATTCTTCTCCCATCCAGTCAAACAAATGTATTTTCACTTGAAACTCATTTATCAAATAAAAACAGAGTATCTGGAACCCCTATCACGATACTCTGTTTTGAATGACTTTCTTCTATATAAATATCTATTCGTTTTATTCGCCATGTGCAATATTTCTTGCTACGTATACACCGCTTGCAGATGCGTGTGAAAGGGAGTGTGTTATTCCGCTGCCATCTCCTATGATATACAGCCCCTTGTATCTTGTCTCAAGCTTATCATCTACTTCAACCTCCATGTTGTAGAATTTGACCTCAACTCCATACAACAGTGTATCTTCATTTGCCGTTCCTGGGGCTATCTTATCAAGAGCGTAGATCATCTCGATTATTCCATCCAGAATTCTCTTTGGAAGGACAAGGCTCAGATCTCCCGGTGTGGCATTGAGCGTAGGTGTGATGAACGCTTCCTCTATCCTGCTCTGGGTGGAGCGCTGTCCCCTTATGAGGTCGCCAAATCTCTGCACTATTACTCCTCCGCCCAGCATGTTGCTGAGTCTCGCTATGCTCTCGCCGTATCCGTTGGAGTCCTTGAACGGCTCTGAGAAATGCTTTGCCACAAGGAGCGCAAAGTTTGTATTATCCGTCTGTTTTGCAGGATCCTCATAACTGTGGCCATTTACCGTTATGATTCCATTAGTATTCTCAGTAACCACGGCACCCCTTGGGTTCATGCAGAAAGTTCGCACCTTGTCTCCATACTTCTCCGTTCTGTATACTATCTTGCTCTCATAGAGCTCATCCGTCAAATGTGCAAATATAGCTGCAGGGAGCTCTACTCTGACTCCTATATCTACTCTGTTAGATTTTGTGGGCACATTAAGATCCTTGCACACTGTCTCCATCCATTTACTTCCGCTTCTTCCAACGGATATGATACATTTGTTACAAGCAAATGTACCCTTCTTGCAGCATACACTATATGTTCCATCGTCCATCTTTTCCACCGTTTGTATAGGAGTGTCAAAATAGAAATCCACCTTGTCCTGAAGATATGCATACAGATTCTCTAGAACTATATAGTTGATGTCCGTGCCAAGATGTCTGACCGAAGCATCAAGCAGATGAAGCCTGTTCTGCAGACACACTGTCTTGAATCTTGTGCCGGCAGTGGAATAAAGCTTCGTACCCTCTCCGCCGTACTCCATATTGATATCATCCACATACTTCATGAGGTCTATGGCCTCGTTCTTGCCGATGTACTCATACAGACTTCCGCCAAAGTCATTTGTAATATTGTACTTTCCATCGGAAAATGCACCTGCACCGCCAAATCCGCTCATGATCGAACAGCTATCACATCCCACGCAGCTCTTGATCTTTGTGCCGTCTATCGGACATTTTCTTCTCTTAAGCTCATGTCCAGCCTCAAACACTGCAACCTTGAGATCCGGAGCCTGCTTTGTCAGCTCATATGCAGAAAATATTCCTCCTGGTCCTGCTCCAATAATTATCACGTCATACTTCATGCACTCGCCCTCCAATTTAATTTTATAATTTTTATAAACCTATAACGTCTCAGATATTTTTGCATAAAAATATAGTTGACCACGGCATTCATTGTTGTAGTCAACTATTATTGGTAGCTGGTAGATACGCCCAACCATATTATGGGCTTATACATATATAATTGTAATTCTTTCGTCATAAAAAATGATTGCACTATTCATATTTACTATATCTCACGCAAAATATCTGTGCTCATGTGGATGCCACAAACTGATCGTCCACATTGCATCCTTAAAAATTATAGCATATTACATTTAGTTTGCGCAAGCGCCCCGTCGCAATGCTCATTATATATATCATAACGATGCTATGATTGCCGCGATGAATGTTCCAAGCAGGATTAATATGCTTATTACCAAAAGCACTTTCATAAGTGTTCTTTTTCGCTTCCTCATGTTTTCTAAAACTCCGGTTGAATAGAACACCGCAACCAGCAACGCACCTATAGCAACTCCCATAAGCGTCCCCATCAAATAATCATAGACCGGAAGATTGTTATCTCTGCTGATCACCATCATCGTCAATCCTGCAATCAGTGAAATCAACCCCACTATGCTAAATATACGCAACCTCATCAACAATGTATTCTTCTCAGTTTCTGCATAATCCGCTACAAGCTGCAATCTCTCTTTCTCTTCCTTATTCATGTCCTCACCCTTCCTTTCTCCATCAATGATATCCCTGATATCAACATCATAGAAATCTGCCAGTTCCACCAGGATACTGAGATCCGGCATATTGCTGCCTGTCTCCCACCTTGACACACTGCGGCTTGTTACTCCAAACCGCTCAGCAAGCTGTTCCTGGGTAAGCTGTTTTTCCTTTCTCAGTTCTCTTAGGAATGAACCGAACTTTTTCTGATCCATATCTGTTGCCTCCTTTCTATTGAACATCAGCCCATTTTAAGTTGCCTTCGGCAAGGGCTGATGCTACATGTCAAGCTTTTGCTAAAAACTTGACACATTCATTGACAGAATAGTGTTTTTCGGGTGTTTTTTACAGGACATGATGCGGGAATTGGCTATTTTCAGCTAAATATGAGGTCAAAACCCATTTTCAAGCAGAAAAAAAGACCTCCGAGGGCGAACCCTCGAAGGTCTGAAAATCCTTTATTTATGCGGTTTATCAAAGATTACTCGATGATAGATGCAACTCTTCCTGAACCTACAGTTCTACCACCCTCACGGATAGCGAATGTAAGACCCTGGCTCATAGCGATTGGGTGGATGAGCTCGATTGTCATCTCTACGTTATCACCAGGCATGCACATCTCTGTACCAGCTGGAAGGTTACATACACCTGTAACGTCTGTTGTTCTGAAGTAGAACTGTGGACGATAGTTGTTGAAGAATGGTGTATGACGACCACCCTCGTCCTTTGTCAGAACGTAAACCTGTGCTGTGAACTTTGTATGACATGTAATTGAACCTGGCTTACAAAGAACCTGTCCTCTTACGATATCCTCTCTCTTGATACCACGAAGAAGGGCACCGATGTTATCACCAGCCTGACCTTCGTCAAGGAGCTTTCTGAACATCTCGATACCTGTTACTGTTGTCTTCTGGATCTCTGGCTTGATACCAACGATCTCAACTTCATCATTGAGGTGAATTACACCAGCCTCTACTCTACCAGTAGCAACTGTACCACGACCTGTGATTGTGAATACGTCCTCTACAGGCATGATGAATGGCTTATCTGTATCTCTCTGTGGATCTGGAATATATGAATCAATTGTATCCATAAGCTCCATGATCTTGTCTCCCCAAGGTCCCATTGGATCCTCAAGAGCCTTAAGAGCTGAACCCTTAACGATAGGACAATCATTGAATCCGTACTCCTCAAGCTGCTCTGTAACTTCCATCTCAACGAGCTCGATAAGCTCCTCATCGTCTACCATATCACACTTGTTAAGGAATACAACGATGTAAGGAACACCAACCTGACGTGAAAGAAGGATATGCTCCTTTGTCTGAGCCATAACACCATCAGTAGCAGCAACAACAAGGATAGCACCATCCATCTGAGCTGCACCAGTGATCATGTTCTTAACGTAATCAGCATGTCCTGGACAGTCAACGTGTGCGTAATGTCTCTTCTCTGTCTCGTACTCAACGTGAGCTGTAGAGATAGTGATACCTCTTTCTCTCTCCTCTGGAGCCTTATCAATGTTCTCGAAATCTGTAGCTGTGTTACCAGCAACTCTCTCTGAAAGAACCTTTGTGATAGCAGCTGTAAGAGTAGTCTTACCGTGATCTACGTGTCCGATTGTACCGATGTTACAATGTGGCTTACTTCTATTAAACTTTTCCTTTGCCATGATATAAAATCCTCCTTAAAAATTATACCCCACGCGGGTTACTCGGCTAAAAATCATTATATAGAAAATACTAGAAATTTTCAACCATTTTTTATCTCTTTATACCAGCAGGCTAACGATATGTAATCTTTAACCTGCCAGCATATATAATTTTTTATTTATATGACCTGAAAGACCAGGAAAATGTCTTTCGTCAAATATCTTACTTAGAATGCTCTGCGATAACCTTCTCCTGAATGCTCTTTGGACACTGAGCGTACTTCTCAAAGAACATTGAGTAGTTACCACGACCCTGTGTTGATGAACGAAGCTCTGTTGAGTATCCGAACATCTCTGCAAGTGGAACGAATGCTCTGACGATCTTACCACCGCCGATATCATCCATACCCTCGATCTGGCCTCTCTTAGCATTTAAGCTTCCGATTACATCACCGAGGTACTCCTCAGGCATTGTAACCTCAACCTTCATGATAGGCTCAAGAAGAACTGGGTCAGCCTTAGCCATAGCCTCCTTGAATGCCATAGAACCAGCGATGTGGAATGCCATCTCTGATGAATCGACCTCATGGTATGATCCATCGTATACGTTAGCATAAACACCAAGTACTGGGTAGCCGCCAAGGATACCAGCCTTAGCTGCCTCTTCGATACCCTCTCCAACTGCTGGGATGTACTCCTTAGGAATAGCACCACCGACAACTGTTGACTCGAACTTGAATGTCTCCTCACCGTTAGGATCCATAGGCTCGAACTTAACCTTACAATGACCGTACTGTCCACGACCACCTGACTGCTTAGCATACTTGCTGTCGATATCAACTGGCTTTGTGAATGTCTCCTTGTAAGCAACCTGAGGTGCACCAACGTTTGCCTCAACCTTGAACTCACGGAGAAGACGATCAACGATAACCTCAAGGTGAAGCTCACCCATTCCGGCAATAATTGTCTGTCCTGTCTCTTTGTCTGTATGAGCCTTGAATGTAGGATCCTCCTCAGCAAGCTTTGCGAGTGCCTCACCCATCTTACCCTGATCATTCTTGGTCTTAGGCTCGATAGCAAGCTCGATAACTGGCTCTGGGAATTCCATTGACTCAAGGATAACTGGATGCTGCTCATCACAGATTGTGTCACCTGTAGTTGTAAGCTTGAAACCTACAGCAGCTGCGATATCTCCTGAGTAAACCTTATCAATCTCTTTACGAGCGTTGGCATGCATCTGTACGATACGTCCTACACGCTCCTTCTTATCCTTTGTTGCATTCAGTACATATGAACCTGAGTTCAGTGTACCTGAGTAAACTCTGAAGAATGCAAGCTTTCCAACGAATGGATCTGTCATGATTTTGAATGCAAGAGCTGAGAATGGCTCATCATCTGATGAATGACGAACAACCTCGTTACCGTCTGGATCAACACCTGTGATATCAGGGATATCTGTTGGTGCCGGCATGTACTCGATAACACCGTCAAGCATCTTCTGAACACCCTTGTTCTTGTAAGCTGAACCAAGGAATACAGGAACTGCCTCACATGCGATAGTTGCTCTACGAAGAACCTTCTTCATCTCATCGATTGATGGCTCCTCGCCCTCAAGGTACATCATCATTAAGTCGTCATCTAACTCGCAGATCTTCTCGACAAGGTTCTCATGCCACTTGTCTGCAAGCTCCTTAAGGTCATCAGGGATAGTTGTGATCTCGATGTCCTCGCCCTTATCATCTTTGTAGTAGTATGCTTCCATCTCGAACAGATCGATCAGACCGATGAAATCTGACTCTTTTCCGATAGGGATCTGTACTGGAATTGCATTCTTGCCCAGACGATCAATGATTGTCTGAACTGAGTAGAAAAAGTCTGCACCCATTTTATCCATCTTGTTGATGAATGCCATACGAGGTACATTGTATGTGTCAGCCTGACGCCATACGTTCTCTGACTGAGGCTCTACACCAGCCTTAGCATCAAATACACCTACAGCTCCGTCAAGTACACGAAGTGAACGCTCAACCTCAACAGTGAAGTCAACGTGTCCCGGAGTATCGATGATGTTGATTCTGTGCTCTAACGCGCCAGCCTTTGGTTTGTGATGATCCTCAAGTGTCCAGTGACATGTTGTAGCAGCTGAAGTAATTGTTATACCTCTCTCCTGCTCCTGCTCCATCCAGTCCATGGTAGCTGTACCGTCATGAGTATCACCAATCTTATAGTTAACACCAGTATAGTATAAGATACGCTCTGTAAGAGTTGTCTTACCTGCATCGATATGAGCCATAATACCAATGTTTCTTGTTCTGTCCAATGGATATTCTCTTCCAGCCAACGGATTGTCCTCCTTTTGCTAATTTTCGTAACACATCTATTGTGTCCCATATACACATAAGCATGCATGCAAATGCATTCTCACACAGATAATTAGAATCTGTAGTGAGCGAATGCCTTGTTTGCCTCTGCCATCTTGTGCATGTCTTCTTTTCTCTTTACAGATGCACCTGTGTTGTTAGCTGCATCCATGATCTCCTTCGCAAGTCTCTCTTCCATAGTCTTCTCACTTCTTGCACGTGAGAAAGCTGTTAACCAACGAAGTCCGAGAGCCTGTCTTCTGTCAGGTCTTACATCGATAGGTACCTGATATGTTGCACCACCGATACGTCTAGCCTTAACCTCGAGGAGTGGCATGATGTTGTTCATAGCCTCTTCGAATACCTCTAATGCAGGCTTACCAGTCTCTTCTGCGATACGATCAAATGCACCGTAGACGATCTTCTGTGCTACACCCTTCTTACCATCTAACATAATGTTGTTGATAAGCTTTGTAACGACCTTATTGTTGTAAATTGGATCCGCTAATACGTCTCTCTTTGCGATATGTCCTTTACGTGGCACGGTTCTTCCCTCCTTAATTATTTATTAAATCTTCGGTACTCACATTCTCTCTATAATTATGGAATGTGTTCGTGCTGTTATCTGTCTTAATTGTTTCTATCTGAATTATTATCTATATAAAAACATGACCTTACCAGCACAAATTAGAATTGTGTTCTAGCATGTTTTATTTTGCATCCTTAGGACGCTTTGCACCATACTTTGAACGAGCCTGACGTCTCTTTGCTACACCTGCTGTATCAAGAGTACCTCTGATGATATGGTATCTTGTACCAGGTAAGTCCTTTACTCTTCCACCACGGATAAGTACAACGCTATGCTCCTGAAGGTTATGACCCTCACCTGGGATATAACTTGTTACTTCGATTCCGTTTGAAAGACGTACTCTGGCGATCTTTCTAAGAGCTGAGTTAGGCTTCTTAGGAGTAGCTGTCTTAACTGCTGTACAAACTCCTCTCTTCTGTGGTGAGCTTGTCTCTACTGGCTTCTTCTTGAGTGAGTTGAAACTTCTCTGAAGAGCTGGTGCAGTTGACTTCTTCTCTACTGTCTGTCTTCCTTTTCTAACTAACTGGTTAAATGTTGGCATGTTTTCACCTCCTGTATATAAATTAAAAATGATAAAGCATGTTTTTACGCATGCTTTATCATTATATAGTCGAGTATTTTCTCTGTCAAGCATTTATTTGACAAATATTTTCTTAACGAACTCAAAGACTCTCTCTGTTTCCATTGCCAGTCTGGCTTGATCAAATTCTGTATAACCTTCATTTACAAGAAACGCCTGTCCCATTATATATTTGTGCATTTCCTCATTTATCTGATCTGCAACAATCTCATCACAGTGAAGTGTCTCAACTAACATCTTCTCTGTCCTGGTATCCTTAAACAGTCCATGTCCCGAGTCATTGTCTGCAACGAGCTGTCTGAACAATACCCTCTCACTGTCTGCAAACTCACAGACAATAGTGGTCTGGCTGACATAATCCGCATTCTCTTTCTTACACAGACTTGTCTTCAGGGAACCGTAAACCTCATTTATACGCTCTGTTGTAATCTCTATAACAGCTCCCATATCAACAAAATTCTCATATATTGGTTGTGTCGAACAGGAAATCTCTTTTGCCAGTTTTCTTGCTGTTATTGCGGCAATTCCTTCTCTTCTGGCAAGGTTATACGCCGCTTCTAATATACCTTCTTTATTGATTTTCTTTACAGCAGCCATATTATTCCATTTCTTTCTTACTAAATATTTCCAAAAAGAAATCCGGCATATTCTATTTCTCACAGGTATATCTGAATACCTTTATGAGAAATTGACATATCCCGGATTCCCCTTATATCCTTCATGTCGAGCAGCTACGCAGCCACTACTTTTTTATATACATCCAAGCAAATGAGTGATTACTCTTCGTCAGCATCTCCGGCTGTATCGAGGGTCTCAAATACGATCTCCTCTGAATTTACATTCTCTAACTCTTCGTAATCATCTGTATCCTCATCTTCATCAAAGAAGTTAAGCTCTTCCATATCAGTGTCAAGCTTTACTGAACGATATCTCTTCATTCCTGTACCAGCAGGTATAAGCTTTCCGATGATAACGTTTTCCTTAAGTCCGATAAGTGGATCAACCTTACTCTTGATCGCAGCATCTGTAAGAACCTTTGTTGTCTCCTGGAATGATGCAGCCGACATAAATGAATCAGTTGCAAGTGATGCCTTTGTTATACCAAGCATTATCTGTGTTCCAGTTGCAGGCTCCTTGCCCTCTGCGATAAGCTTCTCATTTGTATCTTCAAACTCAAGCAGATCTGCCTGTGTTCCTGGAAGATAATCTGAATCTCCCGGCTCATCAATTATGATCTTCTTAAGCATCTGTCTTACGATGATCTCAATGTGCTTATCATTGATATCAACACCCTGAAGTCTGTAAACCTTCTGAACCTCACGGAGCATGTAATCCTGAACTGCACGAACACCCTTTATCTTAAGGATATCATGTGGATTAACTGATCCCTCTGTAAGCTCATCACCAGCCTCAAGTACCTGATCATCAAGAACTCTGATACGTGAACCATAAGGAATAAGATATGCCTTTGACTCACCTGTCTCATCGTTTGTTATGACAACCTCTCTCTTCTTCTTGTTGTCACGGAGCTGTACCTTTCCGCCAAACTCTGCAATGATTGCAAGTCCCTTTGGCTTTCTGGCCTCGAAAAGCTCCTCAACTCTTGGAAGACCCTGTGTGATATCGCCACCGGCAACACCACCTGTATGGAATGTTCTCATTGTAAGCTGTGTACCAGGCTCACCGATTGACTGTGCAGCGATAATTCCAACTGACTCACCAACCTGTACAGGCATTCCTGTTGCCATGTTCGCACCGTAGCACTTTGCACACACACCGAGGTGTGACTTACATGTGAGGACTGTTCTGATCTTAAGCTTTGCATCTGATCTTACAACTTCGTTTCCATCGTCATCCTTAACGGTGAATGGAACGCCGTTGGCATCGACACCCTTCTTAACAATGAGCTCAGCTCTCTTAGGAGTTACCATATGATTTATCTTGACAAGCATGTTGCCCTCTGCATCATATACAGACTCTGCAAGGTAACGTCCTGTGATTCTCTCCTGAAACTCCTCGATCATTTCCTTGCCCTCTCTGAAGGCCTCAATGACCATACCCGGAATTGAATCTCTTCCTATACTACAATCAGGCTCTCTGATTATAAGATCCTGTGATACATCTACAAGTCGTCTTGTCAGGTATCCTGAATCGGCTGTACGGAGAGCTGTATCTGACAGACCCTTACGAGCACCATGCGCCGAAATGAAATACTCCAGAACGTCAAGTCCCTCTCGGAAGTTAGACTTGATTGGGAGCTCAATGGTCTTACCTGTTGTATCTGCCATCAGTCCTCGCATACCTGCAAGCTGCTTAATCTGCTGATTAGAACCACGGGCTCCAGAATCAGCCATCATGAATATATTGTTATATTTATCAAGACCTGCGAACAGGAGATCCTGCAGATGCTTATCTGCCTTCTCCCAGATCTTAACTACTGCCTGATATCTCTCCTCGTCTGATACAAGACCACGTCTGAACTTCTTGGTGATTTGGTCAACGAGCTTCTGTGCATCCTCAAGGATATCCTTCTTCTCATCAGGCACCTTCATATCTGAAATAGATACTGATATAGCACTTCTTGTTGAATACTTATATCCTATTGCCTTGACATCATCAAGAACCTCTGCAGTCTTTGTTGCACCGTGTGTATTGATACACTTGTCAAGGATTGGCTTGAGCTGCTTCTTTCCTACATGGAAATCTATCTCAAGCTTCAGAGCGTTCTCACGAACAGTTCTGTCTACATATCCGAGATCCTGTGGAATGATCTCATTGAAGAGGAGCTTTCCAAGTGTTGTATCGATAACACCTGTAACTTCCTCGCCCTCGAACTCACCGGTTCTTCTTACATGGATCTTGGTGTGAAGTGTAATTCCACCATTCTCATATGCAAGTATTGCCTCATTCTTGGACTTAAAATATCTTCCCTCTCCGATCTCGCCTTCCTTTTCCATTGTCAGATAGTAGATACCAAGTACCATATCCTGTGAAGGAACGGCAACAGGCGCACCATCTGATGGCTTCAGCAGGTTGTTAGGTGAAAGCAGAAGGAATCTACACTCAGCCTGTGCCTCTACTGTAAGTGGAAGATGGACAGCCATCTGGTCTCCATCGAAATCGGCATTGAAGGCTGTACATACGAGTGGGTGAAGCTTTATAGCCTTACCACCTACAAGCACTGGCTCAAATGCCTGGATTCCAAGTCTGTGAAGTGTAGGGGCACGGTTAAGCATAACCGGATGCTCCTTGATGACATCCTCAAGAATGTCCCAAACCTGTGGCTCAAGCTTCTCTACCATCTTCTTTGCCTGCTTGATATTGTTTGCCTTACCTGTAGCTGTAAGCTCCTTCATAACAAATGGCTTGAACAGCTCGATAGCCATCTCCTTAGGGAGACCGCACTGGTAAATCTTAAGCTCTGGTCCAACTACGATAACTGAACGTCCTGAGTAGTCAACTCGCTTACCAAGAAGATTCTGACGGAAACGTCCCTGCTTACCTTTCAGCATCTCTGAAAGTGACTTCAGTGCTCTGTTACCAGGGCCTGTTACCGCACGTCCACGTCTACCGTTATCTATAAGTGCATCAACTGCCTCCTGAAGCATTCTCTTCTCATTTCTCACGATGATCTCAGGAGCACCGAGATCAAGGAGTCTGCGGAGACGATTATTTCTGTTGATGATTCTTCTGTACAGATCGTTGAGGTCTGATGTTGCAAATCTTCCACCTTCAAGCTGTACCATAGGTCTGATATCTGGTGGGATAACAGGTATTACATTCATGATCATCCACTCAGGTCTGTTCTCTGATGTTCTGAATGCCTCCATTACCTCAAGTCTCTTGATGATCCTTGTACGCTTCTGGCCGCTACATGTCTCAAGCTCTTTCTTAAGCTCTGCGCTCTCGGCATCAAGGTCTATTGCCTTGAGAAGCTTCTGTATAGCCTCTGCGCCCATCTCTGCAACGAATGAACCGTAACCATACTCCTTCTCTGCCTCTCTGAACTCCTGCTCGTTGAGGATCTGCTTGTAAGCAAGCGGAGTATCCTTTGGATCTGTTACTATATATGATGAGAAGTACAGTACCTTCTCAAGCACTCTTGGTGATATATCAAGGATCAGTCCCATACGGCTAGGGATTCCCTTGAAGTACCATATATGTGATACAGGAGCAGCGAGCTCAATATGTCCCATACGCTCTCTACGAACGTTGGACTTTGTTACCTCAACTCCACACTTATCACACACGATTCCCTTGAATCTGATCTTCTTGTACTTACCACAATTACACTCCCAGTCCTTCTGTGGTCCAAATATTCTCTCACAGAACAGACCGTCCTTCTCAGGCTTAAGTGTTCTATAGTTGATAGTCTCAGGGCGCTTTACCTCACCATGTGACCATTCTCTTATCTTTTCAGGAGATGCAAGTCCGATTTTTATTGCGTCAAAGTTCAATGACTTTTCCTGTTCTGCATTGTCTACATTGTATTCTGGCATCTTACAAAGCTCCTTTCTTATTCTTCCTCATTATTATCCATATAATCTGAATCGCCGAGGTCTTCCATATCACTTATATCGCCGTTCTCATCAACCTCTGAGAATCCGCTTGCCTGAAGCTCATCTGCGTCATCGCCTCTGAACACCTCAGGTGCATCGCTCTCATCCATATCATCGTCTCTGTCTGATGATCTGTCGCTGAGAAGTCTCTTGATACTTGTGTTGTAATCATAAGCTTCCATGGTCTCGCTGAGATCAACTTCAACCATCTTCTTGTTGCCTTCCTCGTCCTCTTCCTCTCTTACGACTCTTACATCAAGTCCGAGAGCCTGGAACTCCTTGAGAAGTACCTTGAATGACTCAGGCACACCAGGTGCTGGTATATTGTCGCCCTTGATAATAGCCTCATATGTCTTAACACGTCCTACAACATCATCAGACTTAACCGTCAGAATCTCCTGCAGTGTGTATGAAGCACCATAAGCCTCAAGAGCCCAAACCTCCATCTCTCCGAAACGCTGTCCACCAAACTGAGCTTTACCACCCAGTGGCTGCTGTGTTACCAGTGAGTACGGACCGGTTGAACGAGCATGGATCTTATCATCAACCAGATGGTGCAGCTTGAGGTAATGCATGTAACCGATAGTTACAGGGGCATCAAAGTTCTCACCTGTTCTACCATCACGGAGCTGAACCTTACCTGTTCTGTTGATAGGCACGCCCTTCCACTCTGCTCTGTGGTCTCTGTTCGTGTAGAGGTAATCCATAACCTCAGGCTTTACTGTATCCTTGTACTTAGCCTCGAAGTCTTCCCATGTACCATTTGCATAGTCATTGGCCATCTCCAGTGTATCCATGATGTCAAACTCTGTAGCACCATTGAATACAGGAGTGGATACCTTGAATCCAAGGACCTGTGAAGCAAGTCCGAGATGGATCTCGAGGACCTGTCCGATGTTCATTCGTGAAGGAACGCCCAGTGGGTTAAGCACGATATCAAGAGGACGTCCGTTTGGAAGGAATGGCATATCCTCAACAGGGAGCACTCGTGAAACTACACCCTTGTTACCATGACGACCAGCCATCTTATCTCCGACCTGGATCTTTCTCTTCTGTGCTATATATACTCTGACCTTCTTGTCTACGCCTGCCGGAAGATCGTCTCCATCAGCACGTGTAAATACCTTTGCATCTATAACAATACCGAATGCTCCGTGTGGAACCTTCAGTGATGTATCTCTTACCTCTCTTGCCTTCTCACCGAAGATGGCACGAAGAAGTCTCTCCTCTGCTGTCAGCTCAGTCTCTCCCTTTGGAGTAACCTTTCCAACGAGGATATCACCGGCACGAACCTCTGCGCCGATTCTGATGATACCATTCTCATCAAGATCCTTGAGGACATCATTTGACAGACCTGCAAGATCTCTTGTGATCTCCTCCTTACCAAGCTTGGTATCACGAGCCTCACACTCGTATTTCTCTATATGAATTGATGTGTATACATCATCCTGTACAAGTCTCTCGCTGAGAAGAACCGCATCCTCGTAGTTGTAACCTTCCCATGTCATGAAACCGATCAGTGGGTTCTTACCAAGTGCGATCTCTCCGCCAGATGTTGAAGGGCCATCTGCGATAACCTCTCCAGCCTTTACGTGGTCACCCTTGAACACGATAGGTCTCTGGTTCATACAGTTACCCTGGTTGCTTCGTGCAAACTTGATGATGTGATATACATCCTTTGTTCCATCCTCATCTGCTCTTACACAGACCTCTGTGCTGTTTGAATATTCTACAACACCGTCTCTCTTGGCAACGACGCAGACACCTGAATCTACAGCAGCCTTTGCCTCCATACCTGTTCCAACCACTGCTGACTCTGTCATCATAAGAGGAACCGCCTGACGCTGCATGTTTGATCCCATGAGGGCACGGTTAGCATCATCGTTCTGAAGGAATGGGATCATCGATGTAGCAACTGAGAATACCATCTTAGGTGATACATCCATGAGATCAACCTTTGACTTAGGGAACTCGGTTGTATCAGCTCTGAATCTTCCTGATACATTGTTCTTGACAAAGTGTCCATTCTCATCTATAGGCTCATTAGCCTGTACTACTCTGTATCTGTCCTCCTCGTCTGCTGTAAGGTAAACAACCTCATCTGTAACAACAGGGTTAGAAGGATCTGTCTTATCAAGCTTTCTATATGGAGCCTCAACGAAACCATACTCGTTGATACGCGCATATGTAGCCAGTGAGTTGATAAGTCCGATGTTAGGACCCTCAGGGGTCTCGATAGGACACATTCTACCGTAGTGTGTATAGTGTACATCTCGGACCTCGAATCCGGCTCTGTCTCGTGAAAGTCCACCAGGGCCAAGGGCTGAAAGTCTTCTCTTATGAGTCAGCTCTGACAGAGGGTTATTCTGATCCATAAACTGTGACAACTGTGAACTTCCGAAGAACTCCTTAACAGCAGCCGTTACAGGCTTGATATTGATAAGGGACTGAGGTGTGATAGACTCAGCATCCTGTGTTGTCATTCTCTCTCTTACAACTCTCTCAAGTCTTGAAAGACCGATTCTATACTGGTTCTGAAGAAGCTCTCCAACCGCTCTGATACGTCTGTTGCCCAGATGGTCGATATCATCGTCATTACCAATGCCATACTCGAGGTGAATGTTGTAATTTATGGAAGCAAATATGTCTTCCTTTGTAATATGCTTTGGTACGAGGTCTGACATGTCTCTCTCTATGGCAGCCTTGAGCTTCTCTGTATCATCGCCATACTCCTCGAGGAGTCCCTCGAGAACCGGATAATATACTCTCTCCACAATGCCAAGCTCAGCAGGATCAAAATCCACATAGTTGGCAATGTTGACCATCATATTAGAAAGAACCTTAACGTTTCTCTCCTCTGTCTGGATCATAACATAAGGAACTGCTGCATCCTGAATTGTGTCTGCAAGCTCCTCTGATACTGTTGTTCCAGCTTCAGCGATAACCTCTCCTGTGCTAGGATCGATAGCATCCTCAGCAAGGACATGTCCTGCTATACGAGCCTTGAGAGCAAGCTTCTTGTTGAACTTGTAACGTCCAACCTTTGCAAGATCGTATCTTCTCGCATCAAAGAACATAGCATTAATAAGGCTCTCTGCATTCTCAACTACTGAAGGCTCGTCTGGTCTGATCTTCTTGTAAAGCTCTACCACGCCCTCTGCATATGACTTTGCAGGATCCTTGTTAAGACTCTCCATGATCTTTGGCTCCTCGCCAAATAAATCTATGATCTCCTGATCTGTTCCAAGACCAAGTGCACGGATAAGAACAGTCACAGGTACCTTTCTGGTTCTATCCACACGAACATAGAATACATCGTTGGAATCTGTCTCATACTCCAGCCATGCACCTCTGTTAGGAATTACTGTACATGCATACAGCTTCTTACCAACCTTATCATGTGTTATATCATAGTAAATACCAGGTGAACGCACTAACTGGCTTACTATAACTCGCTCTGCACCATTGATAACGAATGTTCCTGTCTCTGTCATAAGAGGAAGATCACCCATGAATATCTCATGATCTGACATCTCCTTAGCATCTCCGACTCTGAGTCTGACCTTGACTCTGAGAGGCGCCGCATATGTTGCATCTCTCTCCTTGCATTCCTCGATACTGTACTTCAAGTCATCTTTACAGAACTGAAAATCTACGAACTCAAGACTATACTGTCCAGAGTAATCAGTGATAGGAGAAATATCCCTGAATGCTTCCTTCAGACCGTCAGTTAAGAACCAGTTGTATGAATTCTTCTGAACCTCTATGAAGTTAGGCATCTCCAGGACGTCCTTCTGCTTAGCGTAGCTCATTCTGTAGCCTTTTCCAGACTTGACAGGACTAATTCTGTTCTTTTCCATCGACACATTCACCCCTTGGAATTTATTTTTATGCTTTTTAAGACAAACCTTAGTTTAAATAAGTGTTTTAAAGCCATTTATCACCATATTATGATGTGTATGCACACGAAGCCATAATAGTGACAGTTTACTATCCTAACAGCAAATGCAATATTTGTCAACTATATTTTGGAAATTTTTTAGATTTTTTTATTAATTGAGAAAAGATGTATAGAAAAACCGGCCCGGCGGGATGAGATCCATCTCCGCCAGGCCGAATAAAGTCTGATAATAAAATAAGGATCAAATTACTTTAATGTAACCTTAGCGCCCTCAGCCTCGAGCTTTGTCTTAGCTTCCTCAGCCTCTTCCTTAGTAGCGTCCTCCTTGATTACCTTTGGAGCACCATCTACAGCGTCCTTAGCTTCCTTAAGACCTAAGCCTGTAAGCTCACGAACAACCTTGATAACCTTAACCTTGTTAGGACCAACCTCTGTAAGCTCTACGTTGAATGAATCCTTCTCCTCGGCTGCTGCTGCACCGTCTGCACCTGCTGCTGCAACTACAACACCTGCTGCTGCTGATACGCCGAACTCCTCTTCACAAGCCTTAACTAAGTCGTTTAACTCTAA
Organism: Coprococcus sp. AF16-22; assembly: GCF_003461545.1. Lineage (NCBI taxonomy): Bacteria > Bacillati > Bacillota > Clostridia > Lachnospirales > Lachnospiraceae > Coprococcus > Coprococcus sp. AF16-22. The sequence goes on along the minus strand of NZ_QTXH01000007.1, from coordinate 150,371 downwards.
TACTGATAAACCTTTGATTACTTCAATAATTTCCTGAGTTGTCATTATGTTTTTCCTCCATATAATATAATTTGTTATTTTGTAATGCATCCACACATCATTCTCGTATCATGCGGATACCCTTTGTCCATGATATAGACAGTTGAATATCTGACAGCATATGATCCCGGCAGTGCCGATATATACATCAGATGTTCTATCAGGCTTAATATTAAGCCTCCTTCTGCTCTGCGATCTGCTTGATAACACGAGCGAAGTTTGCGATAGGTGACTGGATACTTCCAAGGAACTTGGAAATAAGCGCGTCTCTTGAAGGGATCTTTGCAATAACCTGGATTCCTTCTGCATCGTAGAATGTACCTTCTACAACGCCGCCCTTAAGCTCAAGAGCTGGGGCATTCTTTGCGAAGTCTGCAAGAACTCTTGCAGCTGCTGTAGCGTCATCCTTGCAGATTGCAAGACCAGTTGGTCCCTCTAAACAACCCTTAAGGCCTTCGAACTCTGTTCCCTCGATAGCGAAGTTAACCATTGTGTTCTTATATACCTTGTATACAACACCAGCTTCTCTTAAATTCTTACGGAGCTGTGTATCCTGCTCAACTGTAAGACCACGATAGTCTACAACTACTGCAGTAGCAGCGCCTTCAAGATTTGCCTTGATCTCTTCTACTATTGGCTTCTTTAACTCTACCTTTGCCATAATGCGCCTCCTTATTTTACTAATGACTGCACATTCCAAGATATAAAAAAACTCTCAAAGCCCTAAGACCTGAGAGTAGATTGTTAATTCAATAACGATATCTTTCCTCGGTAGGTGATATAACATCTTACGCCCTAGGGCACCTACTGTCTTCGGCAGTTCATCGTTGCTTAATGTAACACACTGCAAATGCAATGTCAACAATTTTTTTATTTTTTACCCGACCTGACTCAAATCCGTTTATTGCCAGGCTCACACTCACGCGCCGATCGTCTCATCCACAGCATTTGCTATTGCGTCTGCTATGGCTTCAAAATTGTAATCATACAGGTAATTGTCGTAATCGTTGTTGATAAAGCCTGTTTCTATGAGCACTGCGGGCATTTCAGTCCGGCGCAGCACCGCCAGCCCCGGCCTCTCCTCAACATTTATATTTCGAAAGCCCAGCTTTTCAAGCTCGCTGTTGATCTCCTGTGCAAGATTGTATTTCACTCCGCTTTTATCGTAGACAAGGGTCTGCACTCCGCTGTACTTGTTGGCCTCCGGTGCAGAGTTGCGGTGAAGCGATATAAAATAATCTGCTCCGCTCTCATTTCCCTTCTGTGCTTTGCGGACCGGAGAATCGTATACATCCTCCGTTCTGGTGTATACCACATCATATCCCCTGCGGGTGAGTTCATCCCCAAGTGCCAGCGCCAAGTTCAGGTTATCGCTTTTCTCAAGCCTGCCCTCATACGATGCACCGTTGTCATATCCGCCGTGCCCGGCATCTATCATAATTTTTGTTGCCATATAAAACATCCAGCCCCGGTTGTTTATTCCATTTATAATATGTAACAACCGGGGCTGTGATAACACGTTTATTCAAGGTTTATTATTTGAACCAGAGATCCAGATCCACGTCTCCGGATATACCGTCAACGGTTCCGGACTCGGTGTACTGCCATCCTGTATATTTGTATGGGAAATTAGGAACATTTGCATAATGTGCAAGCCACAGCTCGTAATCCCCGAGTCTGTCCATGTCAAGGCACTGTGCAAACATATTCCTGCTGGCATATATCATCGGCGTGTAGCCTGCCGCCTTTATCGTCTCACAGAAGCCGACTATGCCATCCGTTCTCTCATCATTCGATGCGTTGTCGCCTCTCGCCTCACTGTCGCCGATAAGCTCCGAGTCGATAACTATAGGATACTTGACGTTCATCTTGCCTATCTGTTTGAGGACAAAATTCGCTTCCTCTACACCCTCGTCATATGTTATCGCCTGGGTGAAGAAGTAAAGCCCTGTCGGTATTTTGTATTTGATGACGGCCGCCTTGCTGTCCTCAAAGCTTGAATCCAGCATCAGTCCGCCCTGCGTGTAGCCTCTGTAACCCACTCTGAGCATAACAAAATCTATGTCTTTGTTCTTCGCCAGAGTCTCCCAGTCTATGTCTGACTGGAATGTTGACAGATCCACACCCACCAGTGTGTCCTTTATATTGTCATCGCTGTAATGCATATATCCATCGTCGCCCGTGTAGAACTTCTCAACATCGAGATTGTTTCTCTCCACCTTGTCGCTGATCTTGTACAGCAGCGCATCAGGGCCGAGTTCTCCGACATTGATGTACGCTGTCGGTATATAGTTCCAGTAATTGTCATATATAAGACTGGTTATCTCCGTATCCTCGAGCGTATATCCCGATTCATAGGAAAGCCCCGGAGATGCCTTGGAGTTGGTAAATCCTCCCGCTCTTCCTATAAATATTCCTATAACAATTCCAGCAATAAGACATACCGATCCAACCAGTATGCACCAGTTTCTGGTAAATTTCTTTATCTGTTGTGTGTCCATATCTCTACCTGTCTCTTCCTTCTTAGCTTAGTCCGCCTTAGTCCGCATACACTGATTACATATTATCAAGGAAATGTTCCGTGCCAAGCCGCAAATGTATGACCTTGTCATACTTCTTCTTTATGGCATGTCTGAACCTTCTCGCCTCACTGTGTGAGAACATTCTCTCAAGATCCGCTTCTCTGAGTATCGGTTCATCACAGAGTATCTTGTACTTGATGTTCCAGTCATACATAAGACTTGTGCAATTATCTATGCTCACCCGCAGCATCGTTCCTTTGTTTTTACCCATGAACACGCTTCTGTTCCATCTGTGTTTTGCAACCGAATTCTTGGCATCAAATACAACCTCAGCCCCCGGATACTTCTTCCATATCGCATCCAGGAACAACTTCAGCTTGTCCTTGTCAAAATATCTCATCATATCGTATACAACAAACAGGATCGCCACATTCTGAGGCTTCTGCACTTCATCAAGCCATTCGTAATCAAATATTGAACTTCCTATGTTGACCTCTCTGTCCCGGATCTCCATGTATTTTCTTCTTATATCTATGCGCTCCGGGAGATCAACATTGTACCACTTTATACGGCCGTTATCCACACGGGAAAACATGGTATCCAGTTCGCATCCGACATTGACGATAATTCCGTCCGCATATCTGTTTATGAAGTTTCGGACCCTCTCGTCCACAGCGACCAGCCTCTCCATCATGACTGTCCTGTCGTAAAATGTGTATCTGGCATTCCTCTTCTTATGCTCGATGCCTAATTTGTCCGTGAGCTTTATGGCCTCGTTGTCCTCATATAACTTTGGATAACGCTCCGCCATCATCGCCCTGCACCAGATGTCATTCTCTATGTCAGCAGGTACAAAATCCGAATCTCCCTTGATGCAGCCGGCGATCTTCTTCATGATGGTCTTGCACTCCGGTATGAGGGGATGCTCGAGATAATCGTGTGTCACCGCATAATACTGATAGTAATGCACCTTCATATTCGTCCTGCTCGCGTTATCATACAGCCTTCTGGCATAGCAGTTGAGCATGTCGTCATTTGTCGTGAATATATCCATCTCATCGCATATATCCGTTATGTCGTAATACACGGGACTTGTCATATCCGTCCTGCCTGCCGCATCCTTCACCCAGTAAGCAGAGAGGAAATGCTTTATCCCCGGCGTGTAGTAATATCTGTACATAAAACGGCTCTTGTCACTCATCTTCTGTTCAAGCTCCGTGTCCTCAAATTCCGTGTCAAGAACCGGGGAGCACAGTATGAGCTTGTCCGGTCTTCTCCTGCCCTTCTTCCACAACTGTATGGCAAGCGATAACGCCAGACAGCCTCCGGATGAATGTCCGAGAAGCACCAGACGCTGGACATCCTCCGAGTCACACAGCTTGTCATACGCACCCGTAAGCATATCCAGTGCCTCTGTCACCGAATGCTCCGGCGCAAGCGGGTATATCGGAACCACCGCCCCATAGCCGGTTCTCTCCACCGTGTCGAACACAAACTTCCATTCATTGTGTGTTATCCTCGACACAAATCCTCCGCCGTGTATATACATGAAGAACTCCGTCGCCCTGCCGTCTTTAGGCATCACATAAAAGCACAGTCCGCCCTTCTCAAACACCGATCTGACCTTAAACTTATCTTCATTATAAGAAGGCGGATTATAATCCTCTTTTTTGTGAAGCTTAACCGCTGTTTTATATATGTCAGAGGCTTTCATATGCCTGTCATCAAGCATGACGTGCCCCATCTTTTCTATTGCAATAGTTAAGTAATTCTGACTCTCCATTGTCCACCTTTCCAAATGTCCGGTCTACAACTCTCTTTCAGTTATTTTTGCACATGTCAATAATATAATCAAGAAATGATTTTATTTACTGTTGCAATATTGTCAATTTATGATATTATAATTGCGGTAAACAGGATGCATACAGCATAGAAAGGCAAATCTTATGAATATTACGATGTTAAAGAGTAAGATACACCGCGCAGTTGTAACTCAGGCTGAGCTCAATTACGTCGGCAGTATAACTGTAGATTCTGAGCTTTTAAAGGCCGCCGGAATCCTTGAGTATGAATTAGTACAGATTGTTGACATAGAAAATGGTAATCGTTTCGAGACATACACCATAGCCGGAGAGCCGGGATCAGGAGTTATGTGCCTCAACGGTGCTGCTGCCCGTCAGGTCCAGGTCGGAGATCACATCATTCTCATGTGCTACGCATCAATGACACCTGAGGAGGCAAAGGAGCACACGCCTAAGGTCGTATTTGTAAATGATGACAACTCCATCTCACGTATTACCGATTACGAGAAGCACGGAGAGCTTTTCAGCTAGATCCTATATAGAATAAAAAGAACTATTCGTTTTAACTAAAGACGAATAGTTCTTTTTTATATTCGGATATGACCGGTCTTATCTGTCGGCATCTTCAAGGATAAGTCTGCACATCTCCGGCACATTTACCTCATCCATAATTATGTCTGCTTTTATGTCTCTGTCGGCATCATCCACCGGGGATATATTGGAGTGTACATAACAGGTGTGGAGTCCGACCTGCTTCGCCGCCAGCACATCACATACCGCGTCATTTCCCACCATTATGGATCTGTTCGGATTGATATGATTTCTGTCCAGGAGCTGCTGATAGAACGCTGCATCCGGCTTCATTGCACCGAAATCCGAAGAGAGCGATATATCTGTAAAATATCCCTCTATGCCAAGTGACTGAACCTCAGGGAAGGTGAAAACTCTCTGTGCATTTGACAGAACGTATAATTTCTTTCCGGCCTGCTTGAGCTGTTCGAGCATATCCGTCACGCCGTCATATAGTCTTATATATCCTGTAGACGCCTTGCGGAACTCCTGAGCCGCAGCCACTGTCAGCTCTGCACAATCGGACGGTGTCTGATCTTTTTTCAACGTGAGCTGCTCAAATACCTCAAGTATCTGTATCTCAGGGAATTTGAATCTCTTCTTTGCCATGGCCTGTTCTGCGCGTCTGATCTGTCTCTTGTACCTTGATCTGAGTCCTGCCGGATTGTATTTCACTCCGTGCTGCGCATAGAACTCACACATATGTTTCCACACAGCGATGTCCTCCTCATCAGTGTGAATGTCTATCAATGTTCCATATAAGTCAAATATAATATTGTCGTACACGTCATACCTCCGGGTAATTCTTTATTTTTTAGCGATAGCAGGCTCTCGCACCGCCAATGTATTTTGCACGGGTTCTCGCCATAACCACATGTGCACTTCCAACCATGCTGTGCTCAGATCTGACCGGAACGGCCACCGGCGCAAGATGCATGCCTATGAGAGTATCTCCTATATCAATGCCTGCCTGTGCCTGTATGGCCTCGATAGCCACTGGCTCCTTCATATCTGCGTATGCCGCTGTGGCAAATGAACCGCCCGCCTTGAGCTGTGGCACAACATTGACTATCGGTATCCTGTTCGCCTTTGCATATTCCTTCTCAACTATTATTGCCCTGTTCAGATGTTCACAGCACTGCGCCGCCATGTAGACACCTGTGTCTTTGAGTTCATCGAGTATTGCTCCCGCTATACATTTGCCGATCTCCTCACTGGAGAATGAGCCTATCCTCATATTTGCAACTTCGCTGGATGAGCAGCCGACCACTAGTGCATCGCCGGGTTCAAGTCCCGCAACTGCAAGAAGATCCTTCACAGCGCCGCGGACCTCATCTTCGATCTCCTTCAAATGGTCAAAGGCTTCTGTTGAAACGCCCTGTCCCGCAGGTCTGAGTCCTTCCTCAATGCTCGTAGGTTCAGCTTTCTCCGGCTCAGAAATATCCTGAACCTCCTCATATTCATCCTTATCTATGGACACCGGCACACCGGTCTTGCCGAGCACAGTCACGCCGCCGTACCATGTGCTGTCCACCTTGAGCACATCGCCCACTTCATATTCCATTGAGTATTCATCTTTCTTTTTTATTATCTTCACCATCTTTGCCATGTCACAGATCTCCTTTCCTGTACATTTGCATTTACATGCGCTTTATTATCTTATATAGAAGAGAGCCATACATGACTCTCATAACCTTTTCGTATTCGTCCCGTGTCACGTACTCCCCGTAGGTCATCATCTCATATGTAACACCGGCTTCTCTGACCTGGTAATCCAGGCAGGACAGGCCATTGCGCTCGTAGAACGCCTTTCTCCGGCACCTCTGGTCGTAATTCGGTGCATTCTCATCAAGGGGCTCGATATTCAGAAACAGCTTCTGATCCGGATACTCTGCTCTCACCTTTTTTAATATTGCAGAGCCGTATCCACCATCTCTTGCCGATTCATCTATCGCAAGGAACATGAGCGTTTTCACCCTGTCATCACCTATCACATATGTCAGTCCGACAAACCTGCCCGAGTCCACAACCGCACGAAACCTCGCCTTTCCCTGTCTGCATCTTCTGGTGAGCATCCACATAGGAGGTCTTTCTTCCCTTGGGAACGCAGTCACGAACAGGTGTTTTACCTGTTTTCTATAATTATCAATATCAACAAATTTTAATTCCATATTATAACCTTCTAAACTCAGTCGTTCTATCTGTCAACATATTTTATCTGGACATCTCCCGATGTGGTATCGACAATGCACTTGTTTTCATTTTCCATATGGGACTCAGGTATGTCCACCTCTCCGCTCTTGCTGTTCACAAGGAAACGTTTCTCCGACAAGAATGATATATCCACGTTACCACTCTCCGTCGCAAACCAGAGCATATGTCCATCGCACGCATCTACATTTATATCTCCTGAAGATGTCATGAACTGTCCAACCTTTGCCGCCTTTATATTATACCCCTCAAGCAAACCCTTGCCCGCAGATATTATGACATTGTCGCCGTGGACGTTCATTATCGAAAAGTCGCCGCTGCTGCCATTCACCTTCACACTATCCGCATCCACAGAAGCCATGGTGACCTCACCGGAATCTGTGACGACATTTACATTTTCTGCGGTTATATTGGACAGATACGCTCCGCCATTCACCTCAGTTACTTCAAATGTCCCACAGGATATCTGCACACTGGACACCAGAGTTCCCGTCTTCGAGGTCATGGATATATCTCCATACTCTCCCTCCGGTATACTCACCACGACATAAGGATCGTCTCCAAAACCCATGTCTGAGCCAAATGTCCTGTTGTCGGCACAGGTCATGACCAGCGCATCATCCTGCACCGTCACGGAATGTATGACGTCGGGCGAATCAAAATATGTGATGTGACATTTGTCATCGTCGGATTCCACCAGTTTCACATCCATGTCGTCTGCCACCTGTATGTTAATGTTCCGGAACTTCTCAGTTATGGTCATCTCTTTTTCTGTGTAAGAACTTTTCGCTTTTGCCTTTTTTTCTTCTTTCATCGTCATACGCGCCTGTCTTCCAAGCCCGGCGGATATGATCACCGCAGTCAGCATGACTCCGACCACCAGAACAACTATGGCCCGCATGATCCATTTTGCAACTTTCAAATGCATTTACCTCAATACAAATATGTTTTACATCCACCCCATTATATATACAAAACGGATGTATTGCAAATCCTGCAATACATCCGCGTGTTGTAACTCTATAATTCTATATATCCAGTGCCATGTGGTTCATTATTTCTTAACCACAGTATTTTTTGCAGCACTCCATGTTGAATAATATGTCACCTTGCCGGTATCCTGTGCCCAGGCGGTCACTTCCGGCATATTCACCGTGGTCAGCATCATAGCCGCCGACAGTGCAAATGCCATAAATCGTTTCATCCTTCTCATAAGCCGCTCATTTTATTCACATAATTTTTTTGACAACATTCCGGAAAAATTATACCGCCGATGGAACCAGACCCCTCCACTATCTCTGCCTAAAATAGAAAAAATCCACAGGTCGGCTGACATTTGCCAGATATCCTGTGGATCCTTAGACTTCATTATCACTATACAATTATTTCCCCAGCGTGTTCGCCCTGTTGTCGATATTCTTCTGGAAGTTGATGACCTTATGGTCGTATGGCTCATCCATCAGCTTGGACTGGATCATAAAGTCCGCTGTGGCTTTGTTGTTCGCCATCGGTATGTCGTACACCTGAGCGATACGGAGCAGAGCCTTCACATCCGGATCGTGTGGAGCTGCGGTCAGGGGATCCGAGAAGAAAACCACGAAATCTATCCTTCCCTCAACAATCTTCGCACCGATCTGCTGGTCTCCTCCAAGCGGACCGCTGTTGTAGCCCTTCACCTGAAGATTTGTCCTGTCTGTTATCATGCGGGCTGTAGTTCCCGTTCCACACAGCTCATGCTGGCTCAGTATGTTCCTGTTGTCCTCGCACCATCTGATGAGCTCTTCCTTCTTCGCATCATGGGCGATAAGAGCTATTCTCTTCTGCTTTGGTATGGTCATTGTGATGTAATCTGCACTCATGTCTGTACCTCCTGTTCCTGCTATTTGCGAGCATTACTCCCATACCCTTACTCTACCCAATCCATCCATCATTTTCAATATAAAACACTATAATACAGAAAAAATTTACTGCATTATTACATTTGCAATTTTGCCGAACTTTCCTCTGTTTTTTCTCCCATCTGTGTGGTATTCTCTTATAGGACGCTTTATAAATTTAAGCATTCTTACTTATTACATTATTTCATAAAGAGATACACAGACAAAACCATATGTCTGTTCAATTATAGTTTAAGGAGATTCACAAGATGAGAAAAATTGGCTTTGACAATGACAAATATCTGTCCATGCAGTCTGAGCATATCAGAGAGAGGATCGGACAGTTCGGAGACAAGCTGTATCTGGAATTTGGTGGAAAGTTATTCGATGACTATCACGCATCCAGAGTCCTTCCAGGATTCGCTCCGGACAGTAAGCTTCAGATGCTTCTCCAGCTTGCAGACCAGGCTGAGATGATCATATCTATAAATGCTGCCGACATAGAGCGCAACAAGATCAGACACGACCTCGGCATCACTTACGATCAGGATGTCATCAGACTTATAGGCGTATACAAAGAAAAGGGACTGTATGTGAGCAGTGTGGTAATCACCAGATACGCTGGACAGTCTTCTGCGGATGTTTTCCAGAAGAAGCTTGAAGCAATAGGGATCAAGGTTTACCACCACTATTCAATCGACGGATATCCAAACAACGTAGAAAAGATCGTCAGCGATGAGGGATACGGCAAGAACGAGTATGTTGAGACTACCAGACCTCTCGTCATCGTCACAGCACCTGGCCCTGGAAGCGGCAAGATGGCTACATGCCTCTCCCAGCTCTACCATGAGAATAAGCGTGGTGTGAAGGCTGGCTATGCAAAGTTTGAGACATTCCCTATCTGGAATATTCCTCTCAAGCACCCTGTAAACCTGGCATACGAGGCTGCAACTGCCGACCTCAACGATGTGAATATGATCGATCCGTTCCATCTGGAAGCATACGGTGAGACCACAGTCAACTACAACCGTGATATAGAGATCTACCCTGTCCTTGCGGCTATGTTCGAGGGAATCTACGGACACTGCCCATACAAGTCACCTACAGACATGGGTGTCAACATGGCAGGAAACTGCATCGTTGACGACGAGGCTTGTCAGGAGGCTTCAAAGCAGGAGATCATCAGAAGATATTATCAGTCCGTGAACAGATTTGTCAGAGACGAGGCTACAAAGGATGAGGTCTACAAGCAAGAACTCATCATGAAGCAGGCAAAGATCACCGTGGATGACCGCGCCGTTGTCCCTGTTGCTAACAAGCTTGCCGAAGAGACCGGTTCTGCTGCCGCTGCACTTGAGCTGCCAGACGGAACCATCGTCACAGGTTCTACCTCAGACCTTCTCGGACCTTCATCAGCAGTCCTCCTGAATGCCATCAAGATACTTGGCGGCATCGACAAGAAGACACACCTGATCTCAAGAACATTTATCGAGCCTATACAGAAGCTCAAGACTCAGTACCTTGGCAGCAAGAATCCAAGACTCCACACAGACGAGGTTCTCATCGCCCTGTCCATGTGTGCAGTATCAGATCCAAATGCCAAGCTTGCTCTGCAGCAGCTTCCAAAGCTTGCCGGATGCCAGCTTCACACATCTGCCATACTGTCGGCGGTTGATATGAACACATTCAAGAAGCTTGGAATCGAGTTCACGAACGAAGCGGTGTATGAGGGTAGGATGTAAGCGCATAATATTTTCGCATTTTTATGAAAAAACGGCAGAAAGATACAAAATAATTTAAAATTGTATCTTTCTGCCGCTTTTTTGCTGTTTAGCGATAATTTTGTGATATTTTGAGCATCCAGCTACTCTTCAGATAAAAACAGTGCGTTATCTCTTCTCCTTATACATCATGAGATGTGCCACCATAAGAAGTGCACTGGATATCCAGATCGACTTGAACCCCAGATGCAGCGTGCACACGCCGCCAGCTCCGGCGCCAAGTGCGAATATGATGATGATTCCATAATAGTGCATGGCCTTTCTGAGTGCCCCAGGCTCTTTGTCCCTGAGGTATACCGACAGACTCTCCGTTCCGCTTCGGAGATTTCCTATACACATCGTGCTGGCATAGCCGTAGCCATTTACCTTTCTGAAAGTCTGAACCTGCATGGAGCAGGCAAATGACACAAGCATCGTGGCAAGCAGATTGAACCTCACCGGTATGAATCCAACCGCAAACAATATCACGATCTCCACCAGCACAACTATCTGTCTCCAATGTATGCGGGATGCATTCTTGTATCTATGGCTTATCCTCTCCGCCACCAGCACGCCAAGTGCAAATGCGATCAACGGAAAAAGGTATCTCAATGCAATCTTAAAATCTCCCATCATAAGATGCTGGCTCATGAGAACCACATTTCCTGTCTGGGCGTTGGAGAACACCTCATCTCTGGCATTGTATGTATATGCATCCTGAAAACCTCCTGACAGTGCAAGTATGGCACTTAACAGAAATGTCTCGGATGTCTGTCTGAGTTCATGTTTCTTTCTTAGCATGGTATTTGTCTCTTTTCTGTCCTTATTGAATCGATAGGGCACACTCCGCCCACTAAATCGCAATTCAATTAAATAAGATAGCACAAAAATCTTTTTTTACAAGTGGACATACAGCAGAATGATTCCAGTCGAAACAAATCAATTATCTAGAATTGATATGATTGTTTAAATATTATAGAATTGGAAGAAATTTGCAAACGCTATAATTCTCAAACATAAAAACCGCCAGGATACACTCTCGCATGTCCTGGCGATTCATCAATATTTTAAATTATTTTATCTACATTGCCTTCTTGTATATCTCAGCGATCTCCTCCTGTGTGAATACCACAGGGTTGTTAGCTATGCTGGCTGCCGAAACCTTCATACAGTTCTCAGCCATCCAAGGAATATCCTTCTCCTCTATGCCGAGGTCTGAAAGCTTGACGTCAAGATCAAGATTCTTCAGAAGAGTTCTGATCTTCGGTGCCAGATCATCCGCCGTGATACCTCCAAATATTCTGGCGATCTTCGCGAACTTGAAGTGATCTCCCTTGTAGGATGCCTCGATGATAACTGGTGTCAGAGCTGCGAGATCTTTGATGTGTATGCCTCCATGCAGTGGCACAGTGCATCAAATCCAACTGCTGCAAGCACATGCTTTGGCATGGTCTTCATGCAGTCCGGATCCACGATGGATACCTTTGCCACGATGGCATTGCATCTGAGTGACTTCTTGTCGCCATTTTCCGGATTGGTGAGAACCGCAAATCCATTTCCCTCTGAACCTGTTCCGCAGGTTGTAGGAATAAGCACAAGCGGAAGTGCCGTATCGCTGACCCAAGCGAAAATACAACCTCAACCTGATATCCGGCGGAAAGGGAATGGAGAACATCGTAAGCTGGGTATACATATCAGAGGATATATCCACATCCACATTCTTGAACGGAGGGGAACCTGCGGACTTATTCTGAATACCGGCAGATATATATTTGAGGAGGACATAACCGATGAGATCGTCAGACTGTGCCACCGCTATTCATTTCCTCTTTTTACCATGCCATGGGACACAAGGATATTCGATATCACCCACGACTACTACAACAGGATATTTGAAGACTCCAGGGATGATGGCAACATGACCGCAGCATTCCAGAATATCCTCATGGGGAATTCCCTGACCGACGAGCAGACTGACACAATAAAAGGCTCCGGATTCAACAATGGCTGCTACAACGTTCTGTCCATCGATACAGAAGCAACAGATGAGTTCATGTATATCCTGCAGAAGGTCTGCAACAATACAGATCTTGTCTTCCATGCATTTGTATATGATGGCAATCCGACAGTTATCCTGAGATGCCCTTCCTCCGGATCCATCGCAGACAAATGTAGTGACATCGCAGAAGCTCTGGTGGCAAGATTCCCGGACCGCAGCATACATATGGGTTCCGGAAGCACGGTTTTGTCCCTTACAGAACTCTCCTTGAGTTACCGCCGTGCAATTTCCGCAAGGGAATTTGCTGCAGACAACATATACTGTGATTACAACAGTCTTGGATTCCTACGTATTCTTCTGGAAGTTAATGATGCCCAGCTCATAAACTCATTTATCGCAGAGCAGCTCGGTGGTGTCATAGAGTACGACAAAACCCATCACTCAGCTCTGACGGACACTCTGTACGAATATCTTAAGTGCAGCGGCAGTGTTCAGCACATCTCTGAGAAAATGTTCTGCCACAGGAATACGATAAATTACAGGCTCCGGATAATAAAAGAAGAGCTGGAATATGATCTCTCCAATGCGGAGGTCAGATTCCAGCTCATGGCTGCATATAAGCTCAGAGAGATACGAAAAGTATATCTCTCTCCAATTATATCTATTACATAAAATGTGCATACACCGATGCAAGTATAACCGTAAGTATTCCCGTAACTGCAATCGACAGACTGCTCATGGCTCCTTCAACCTCGCCGATCTCCATAGCCTTGGCAGTTCCGATGGCATGGGCTGATGATCCCAGGGCAAGTCCCTTGGATATAGGCTCTTCGATACGGAATATCCTGAATACGATCTCTCCGATTATATTGCCGATCACTCCGGTCACAACTATGACTGCAACCGTGATGGTCACATATCCGCCAAGTTCTTCCGAAACACCCATTCCGATAGCTGTGGTTATGGACTTCGGAAGAAGTGTCACATAATCTTTATGGGAAAGTCCCATGACCTTGCACAACACAAGGACTGTAGTCAGACTCGTTATAACTCCGGCAAATATACCGCCGAGCACAGCCTTATAATTGTGCTTTAAAAGCTCCCACTGCTCATAGAGTGGGATTGCAAGACACACTGTAGCCGGTGTGAGGAACCAGCTCAGATACTTTGCGCCTTCATTGTACACATCGTAATCCACATCAGCCACAACCAGCACCACTATAGTCACTATGATGGACACCAGCAGTGGGTTAAGTATAGCTATCTTAAGTTTCTTTTTAAGTACACTTCCAAACATATATGCCAGAAGGCTTATAGTCACCCCTGCAAATATGGACGATTCAAACAGATCACTCATTTTCAGTCTCCTTCTTCTTGTCTCTCCTTATTATAAGCTGTGATACCCAGCCTGAAGCAAGCATGACCGTGATGATGACGACCACCGTTATGACGCTGACTGGCACAAGCACAGGCTTAAGCGTTCCCCACGACGACATAAGGCCCACACCAGCTGGTATGAACATGACCGGCATGATCTCTATGAGAAACTTGCCCACACTCTTCACATCGTCCAGCTTGAGGATCTTGGTCTGTAGGCAGATAAACATGATAACCATACCATATATACTCGCCGGAATCGGTAGTGGAACTATGTACTTAAGTATCTCACCGATAAAGGATATGGCGAGGATTATAAGAAACTGCTTCAAATATTTCATCTTTTTTGTCTTCCTTCTATATATTTATCATGCACATATGGAGCAACGATTCACAACTTTGGTATACATGCCTGTATACAACCTCCACATATCGGGCCTTTTTCATAAAAAAGGAGGTTCGATACACAGATATAGTTACTCTGTATATTCAAACCACCCTTTAACCCTTTGATTATTATATTCTCACTCTAATTTTATTCAATAGAATATTCTGCTTTTTCTAATTTTTGATAAATATAACAAATTTTTTAATTCAATCTGAAAATATTTCGTAAATATTTCTATTGACTATTATTTTTTGCAGGAATCTCATCCTATGAATTTTTCATGATCACGGTGTTCACGATATTCTCCACATACAATCTATCTCCTCTTGTCCTGTATGGCCTTAATGATCTGTATTATCGCAGTTGGTGCAAATGCAAGTCCCGCTATCTTCAGCACATCCGCCGCTCCAAGACTTACCACGCTGAACAGACTGTGAAGTCCCGGTATGAACAGGACCGCAGCCAGAAATGCCACTCCGGCTAAAAATGCATATACGCTGTATTTATTTGATCTAAATCCAAGCTTAAACATCGACTCCTCACTTCTGCAGTTAAAACCGTGGAACAGTCTGGCGAGTGTCAGTGTTGCAAATGCCATGGTAGTGGCTTTTGCCGAACTCACCGGCAGGCCAAGATGGAATGCTGTCATGGTCGCTATAGCGATGAGAAGGCCCTCCGAGAGCATCTTTGCCATAAAGTCAGATGTCAGTATTCCCTTCTTAGGATCCCTCGGTTTTTCTGAGAGCAACGATGGATCAGCCGGCTCCATTCCTATCGCGAGCGCAGGAAGAGAATCTGTGAGCAGGTTGATGAACAACAGATGTACAGGTGCAAACGGAACAGGCAGGGCCGCTATCGAGGTATAAAGCACCGCCAGTATTCCAGCTGTGTTTCCCGACAGCAGGAACAGTATCGCATTCTTTATGTTCCTGTATACATTTCGTCCATTTGACACCGCCTTGATGATGGTTGCAAAGTTGTCATCTGAGAGGATCATAGCCGCCGCATCCTTGGACACCTCCGTGCCGGTTATTCCCATGGCAACACCTATGTCTGCCTTCTTGAGTGCAGGGGCATCATTGACACCATCGCCTGTCATGGCTACTATATTGCCGTTCTTCTGCCATACATCGACTATCCTTATCTTATTCTCCGGTGACACCCTGGCATATACAGATATCTTTGTTATGTCACGTGCAAGCTCCTCATCAGACAGAGCGTCAAGCTCCTCTCCCGTGAGTGCCATGTCCCCATCTTCGTATATTCCGATCTGCTTCGCTATGGCAACCGCTGTGATCTTGTGGTCTCCGGTTATCATGACCGGCTTTATGCCCGCACGCCTTGCATCGGCAACCGCTGCCATAGACTCCGGGCGTGGCGGATCCACCATGGACACAAGTCCAAGGAATGTAAATCCATACTCAGTATCAACTCCCAGTACCTCATCACTTTCCTTATATGCAAATGACAGTACACGGAGGCCATTCTCTGAGAATGCCTTGTTCTGAGCCTTGATCTTCGCTTTTTCTTCATCTGTCATAGGCTTTACGCCATCGCTGTATCTCACGCTCACGCATCTGTCAAGCAGCACATCCACAGCACCCTTGGTGAGTATGGTCGGAACCCCATGAAGCAGATACTTTGTACTCATAAGCTTTCTGTCCGAGTCGAACGGAACCTCCTCCATTCTGTCCATGCAGTCCCTGAGTACATCCTCCTTCAGACTCCATTTTACAGTCTCCGCAGGAACAGAGATACCTGTACCATCCGTCTCCATGCCTGGCATCATGTGGACCTGACGGAACATCTCAAGCAATGCATATTCCGTCGGATCTCCTATTCCTTTTCCATCCACTATGCTGGAATCATTGGTGAGAACCGCATCATATAGCAGATATCTGTGGAGCTGGTTATGGGAATCAAGCTCCTCCGGCTTGTAAAGTTTTCCATCCAGATATATCTCCTGCACGGTCATCTTGTTCTGTGTAAGTGTTCCGGTCTTGTCTGAGCAGATGACTGACACGCATCCAAGGCTTTCAACCGCCTTGAGGTTCTTGATGATCGCATTCTCCTTCGCCATCTTCTGGGTGCCAAATGCCTGCACGATGGTAACTATCGAACCAAGAGCCTCAGGTATAGCTGCAACTGCAAGGGCGACTGCGAACATCATGGAATCAAGCACCGCCATCTTCCTGTATATACAGAGGACAAATACCAGCGCGCACACGATCATGATGAATGCCGCAAGCCTTGCACTGAACTTGTCAAGGCTCTCCTGAAGCGGAGTCTTTCTCTCCTTTGCCGCATTCATAAGTCCTGCGATCTTACCGAGCTCCGTATCCATTCCTGTTCCGGTCACAAGCACCTCTGCTCGTCCGTATGTAACAAGACTTCCTGAATACACCATATTTGTCCTGTCTGCAAGAGGCACGGAACCTTCTATTATTGCATCATTCTTTTCCACATTTGTAGATTCTCCGGTGAGTGAACTCTCATTTACCTGGAGTGAGAAGTTCCTGAGTATCCTTCCATCGGCAACTATCATATCGCCCGCCTCGAGCAGCACGATATCACCCGGAACTATCTCACGGGACGGAAGCTCCTGCTTCACACCATCTCTCATAACTTTTGCATTTGGGGATGAAAGCTGTTTCAAACTGTCAAGCGAACGCTCGGCTTTCACATGCTGCACCGTTCCAAGCACAGCATTCATGACGAGTACCGCCAAGATTACTATGGTACTCTCGATATTGTCAGAAAACATAGAAATGACCGCTGCTATGATCAGTATGATCACCAGCAGGTCACAAAACTGGCTGAGGAACACCTGTAATGTACTCTTTCTCTTGCCTTCCTGGAGAACATTTTCTCCCTTTTCACTGCGGATCTCCTCTGCCCGCTCCGTCGACAGTCCGCGGCTGTCTGTCTTGAATTCTTTTAGTAATTCATCACCGGAACAGTTCCAAAAATTTTTCTCTGTCATACACACCAGACTCCTTTTCTTCTTAATCTCTGTAAACAGGTTGTGTGTGTCATGCAAAGAAAAAGGAACGAGACCTTCATTGCATGATAAACACACAATAAAAGTCTCGTTCCTTTCAAGTTCTATATACACTACTATATATACTCCGAAAGCGTGCGTCCCGGTTCCCTGCACAGGTATGTCCCAGCCAGAAAACGTGATGACGAGATCGCACAACATCTTATAACCGATGTGAACTACTCCCTGATATTTCTGACATAATAACACGGGAGCCCTTTGATTGTCAAAGGATTCCCGACTAGTATTTGGTAAAAAATTTATAAACTTTTAATTCAGCGCATCATATCCGCTCTCCTTTGTACGGATCTTAGTTGCAGTACGGATCTCGTAGCTGAATATCTTGCCGTCTCCAACCTCGCCTGTATATGCCGCCTTCTGGATAGCCTCGATGGTCTTCTTCTCCCATTCCTCAGATGACACAACTATCTCAAACTTGATCTTCGGCTGCATCACCACATCTACCTCAGTACCACGGACAAGTTTCTTATATCCTCTCTGTGCCCCGCATCCCATAACCTGAGACACTGTAATTCCATTTACATCTATAGCGTTCAGTGCTTCCTTGACGTCCTCAAAGACCTCCTCGCGCACGATAGCCTCAACCTTTATCATCATAATGATATTCTCCTTTCACTTTGCCAAATTTCCAGAATATGCAGGCAATTGCGAACATAGTATTCTTATTTTGTTGAGCTGATTTAGAACTACCAACTCAGGGATATACGAAGGCGCCGGTCCTTAGGTGGTGCCCCCAGGCAGCGCCTTAGTACCGCTGCAGCCTGAGTTAAGCGGAAGCGCTCCCTGATTGGTATTCTAAATCAGTTCAACAATCTATACATATCTGGTTCGCAATTGCATCCTCCTACGAATCAAGTCCATTGAATGTTGGATATGCACTCTCACCGTGCTCTGAGATATCCAGACCTACCTTCTCTTCTCTGTCTGTTACACGGAGTGGTGTGAAGAGTCTCACGATTCCAAGACAGATAAGTGTTCCGACTATGGCTACCGCGATCGTTACAACGATACCTACAAGCTGCATCAGGAACAGATGTACATCGCCAAATACCAGACCATCCCAACGGGCTACACTGTTGATCGAACTCTTTGCAAATAAACCTGTTGCGATACCTCCCCAGATACCTCCGATACCATGACATCCAAATGCATCAAGTGCATCGTCTATCTTCAGCTTACCCTTCAGGAATGAGATTGTAAAGCAGCAGATCGGGCTGACAAGTGCACCGATGATGAATGATGACCAGATCGGTACGAATCCTGCACCAGGTGTTATAGCCACAAGACCAACTACAAGACCTGTTGATGCACCGACCAGAGTAGGCTTTCCGTCCTTTATAACATCTATTATCATCCATGAGAGCATTGCGCTGGCACTGGCAATCGCTGTTGTCATAAATGCATGTGCTGCAAGGCCATTTGCACCGAGGGCACTTCCGGCATTGAAACCGAACCATCCAAACCAAAGAATGAATGCACCGAGTGCGACAAATGGAATGTTGTGAACTCTGTATGCTGTGTTCTCGTATCCCTTTCTTCTTCCAAGGATGATAGAGAATACAAGGGCGCTCACACCTGAGCTTATATGCACTACATTTCCTCCCGCGAAATCAACTGATCCGATCTCTCCGAGGAAACCACCCTGGCCCCATACCATGTGAGCCATTGGGTAATAAACGATGATCGACCAGAGCATGATGAAGAAGAACAACGCCTTGAACTTCACACGTCCGACCAGTGAGCCGGTGATAAGCGCCGGTGTGATCATGGCGAACATCATCTGAAATGCAACGTATACAAGGTGAGGTATATTGTCCGCATAAGGACCAGCCTCATCCATCTTTATCCCGTTAAGTGCAAACCACTTGAGATCTCCTATAACACCTCCGTGGTTCGTGCCAAATGAGAGTGAGTAACCGAACAGCACCCACATGACAACTGAAAGTCCCATGATGGCTGTACATGCCATGATGGTATTTACAACATTTTTCCTCCTGACGAGGCCTCCGTAGAAGAATGCAAGTCCGGGTGTCATGAAGAACACCAGAGCCGCACAGATCATAATAAAACCAGTATCTCCCGTATTCATAGTTTCTTCCTCCTTAACCTTTATTCACCCGAAGGATGCGATATCTCATTCTCCCGGTACTACATACGCGAAAAGGCGCCAAACGAATCTTTTCGATTCATTTGACGCCTTTGTCGTGATTTATAATAGCAGACTTCAGAAAATAATGCAAGAGGTAATTTTAAATTGTTTTTCTCAAGCTGTTTTGTTGTTTTTATGAAGTTTCTTAACCAAGTCTTTGTTGTCGGCTCAATTTCGATATACTGGACTTTTTTACGGCGTGCTATCCTACGCCACCCCTGTAGACTCCATTCCAATCTTGCCAGCTGCTGCCATACTTGCATTTGCCGTAACCGGCATCCATATTGATATCCGGCTCTATGCTGCCAAATATGAACGCCGCCTTCTGCAGCTTAGATGTGCCGGCATCCATATGATCCATAATATATCTGCTCAGATTCATGTGGTCTGCTGTTCTCATATTTAACGCCTCCTGCCTGTTCTGCCATCAAGCACAGCTTGATAAGCTTCTCATGTACAAATGTATCCTCTATACCTTTTTCGTTGTATATAGTGTAAACGATAGATATAAAATCCACAGGAAGAAACTATAAATACTTTCTAAATAGACCGTAAAATATTCAGAAATTCATGGCAATTAAGAGAGTTCCAGCAGTGATGCATACCACGCCAACAGCCGCTTTCTTGGTCAGCTTTTCATGGAACACGATTCCTGAAAATGCAATGGTGATGAGCATGCTCAGCTTGTCTATCGGTACTACCACGCTTGCCGGTCCGTCCTGAAGTGCCCTGTAATAACACAGCCAGGATGCTCCCGTGGCTATTCCGGAGAGCGCAATAAACAGCAGCTCCTTCATCTCTATGCCATTTATCTCATGCTGTTTTCCTGACACAAACACCATAAGCCAAGCCATGACAAGAACCACCGTTGTCCTGATCGCCGTGCCCAGATTTGAGTTGATATCCGATATCCCTACCTTGCCGAGTATCGCTGTCAGACTGGCAAAAACAGCTGAGAGCACGGCGTACAACAGCCAGCTGCCATGCAAAAGTCCCATTCCCCGCTGTTTCTGTGCCACACTGCCACCGTCTGTTGACATATGTTCGACATCTTTCCCTGACAGCTCCTGATCATCTGCAGTTTTCTTTTTGGTGATCATAAGCATAGTGCCCACACCTATCATAACTATTGAGATACCCTTAACCCAGGTGATCCCCTCATGTAGGAATATAAGGGCAAGCAGAATCGTGAGCACGGTGCTTGATTTGTCTATGGGAACGACCTTGTTGATATCCCCTTTCTGCAGCGCCCTGAAATAACACAGCCAGGATGCGCCGGTTGCAAGGCCGGAGAGAACCAGAAAAGGCAAAGTCTTGCCGCTGATATATGTGTCTGCAGTCCAGGCTCCTGTGACAAGAACCATCAGCCAAGCAAACAGCAGAACCACAACTGTCCTTATGGCCGTCGCCACAACAGAATCCGTCTTTCTTATACCGCATTTTGCAAGTATCGCCGTGATTCCCGCAAAGAACGAAGAACCAACAGCAAATAATATCCACATTTTACGCGCCTCCCATTTATATGTGACCGTAAGCCACATTTACATTTATCATTTTGTATCATCTTTATAGCTAACAGGAAAATGATTAGAAAAAATTTTGATCTTTGATTAAGGTTGCGGGCGTAACAGTTACTGCAAAGTGATTTATTCTACAACGGCGGCGTCCGTCAGTCTGGAATAGTGAGCAGTGTATTTCCGTAAAAACAGTGAAGCCGCCCGGTTTCGGACGGCAAATTGGCACAGGCTGTGTTTATACTCCCCAAAGCAAAGCCAAGCACTTTTCTATTGCATATCGGTTCAAATCCTTGTTTTCTCGCTTTTCTCAGTCTACCCGCAGCATACGGTAACCGACGCCGATATGCGTCTGAATGTATTGCGGACTGTCCTTTTGCGACTCCAGCTTTTTGCGCAGGGTCGCCATAAACACCCGCAGAGAAGCAATATCTTTTTCCCAGCTGCTGCCCCAAATCTGCTGCGTGATATAGGTGTGCGTCAGCACCTTTCCGACATTATGAGAGAGCAGACACAAAAGCTTGTATTCAATCGGGGTCAGGTGCAATTCCTCCCCATTTAGATAAGCACAGCCGGCAGCATAATCAATTTTAAGCTTGCCGTTTTGGAAAACGGGTGAGTCGGCGTCGCCGCTTGCCTGAAGCAGCAGCAGCCGTCTTTGCGTGACCCGAAGGCGTGCCAAAAGCTCCTCTATGGAAAAGGGCTTTGTCAGATAGTCGTCCGCCCCGGCATCCAGCGCCGTGATTTTGTCTTTATCCTCGCTGCGCGCACTGATCACAATAATGGGCATATTTGACCATGAGCGGATGCTTTCGATCACCTGTGTGCCGTCGATATCCGGCAACCCCAGATCCAGCAGAACGATATCCGGGTTATGGGAGGTCGCTTCTATAATAGCGCTGTGTCCGTTCTCCGCGGTCAGGTAGCGGTAATCGTGCGCCTTTAATGTTGTTACGATCAGATTGCGGACGGGACGGTCGTCCTCCACAACGAGAACAAGGGGTTTATTCATTCAGAGTCACCTCGCTGAGCGGTAAAGTAAAGGTAAATATGCAGCCGTGCGGTACGTTATCCGTAAGCGTCAGCGTTCCGCCGTGCAGCTCTACGATAGATTTACACAGGGTAAGCCCGATCCCGAAGCTTCTGCGGCTGTCTGCAACGGTATTTTTCCCGGTGTAAAACATCTCAAAAATATGCGGTTTCATATCGTCTGCAATTCCGTTTCCGTTATCGGCGACTCGGATTACGGCATCCCCGCCCTGTTTTTCGGCACTTACGCAGATCTCGGAGCCTTGTTCGGTATATTTCAAAGCATTATCAATAAGGTTGACAATGACCTGCACGATAAGCTGTGCGTCCATACGGGCAAGGATCAAATCGTCGCACCTTACCGTCACCTTGTGTCCGACGGATTTTTTCTTCAAGTGCGAAACGGCTTCGTTGACCACTTCGTCTACAAGCTGGTCGGTAAGCTCCAGCTTCAGGCGTCCGTCATTCAGCCGTGTAACATACAGCAGATTTTCCACCACGCCGATCAGCCATTCGGAATCGTCATAAATATCTTTATAGATCTGCTGCTTGGTTGCTTCGTCCAGGCAGTTTCCGTTATGCAAAAGCGTGTCCGCATTACCCGAAACGGAGCAAAGCGGCGTGCGCAGATCGTGTGAGATCGACCGCAAAAGGTCGGCGCGCAGCTGCTCGCTTTTTGCAAGATCTGCCGCCCGTTCCTTTTCGGCGGCGTTGTGAGCATTATCCATTGCCAGCGCACATTCGTTCACAACCGAAAGTACGATGCTGCTCTCAAATGAATCGGGCTTTTCGGGTTTCATCGGTATCCCGATTACACCGTATACTCTGCCGCCTGCACGGATCGCAAGATAAAGACATTCGGATTTTCCAAACTGTGCTGTCGCTGCTCCTGCACGGCAACCGTTTTGAAGCACCCATTCTGCGGTCTGCCGCTCTGCATCGCTTAGCAGCTTTTCAGCGTGTGTATCCTTTTTTTCGGCATACAGCCGCCCGGACAACATTCCGTTTTCGCCTTTCGTATAGGCAACAATGCTTCGGTCAAGCAACCGCGAGAGCTGCATACAGGTCACGCTTAAAACATCATCGTTGCTTTTTGCTTTTTGCAGCAGACGATCAGTGTCGAACAGCACCTGCACACGGAACGCGGAGCGAGCCGAGAGCCTTGCATGATCTTTCAGCTTCGAGGCAAGCGTGCCGGTGAGAACGGAAGACGCCAGCATGACTGCAAAGGTAACGGGATAGCCTACGGCATATGTCTGAAAGGACAACCTGGGTTCGGTAAGGAAAAATCCGAACAATACAACACTTAGAAGTGAGCCTGCCATACTGCAAAGGTATCCTTTGGTCAAAACGGAGATCATCAGCACACCTAGGATGTATACCGTAACGATATTGGTATCGGGAAAGTCGAGATGGTCGAACAGAAACCCGATCGCCGTACATACGGCAAGCGCCAAGACGGTCACGGCAATATCCCGCAGCGACGGTATCTCTGCACCTAAGAACAGACGGCGTCTGTGCGGCTTTGTGTAGTTCAGTGCATCGGGAATAATATGAATGTCAACATCGGGGGCGGAGGAGATCAGCTTTTCAGTGAGAGTCGGTCTTCCGAACAGCCATCTGCGTCTGGCACTGCTTTGCCCGATCACAATTTTTGTGACATCGGAAAGCCTGACATATTCCGAGATCTGCAGCGGTACATCCTCGCCGTGCGTCATAACGATCTCGGCGCCGAGCCTTTGCGCGAGCTGTATGTTCTGCGAAAGTCGGGACTGATCCTCATCATTTATGACCGTATCCGTCTGCACATAGATGGCGGTAAATCTTGCATGAAGGGTCTTAGCCATCTTTGCGGCGGTGTGTATGATCCTTGCATTGGACGGAGAAGAGGATAGGCAGACAAGGATATGCTCGTCTGTATCGAATTTTGACTGTTCGTTTTGTACTTTCATCGGTTTCACCGCCATTTTTATTTTATTATTATACAGTAAAACTGTAAAAAAATCTACCGCAGTCTAAAAATCATTCTTCTGCCCATCGGAAAGAATAATATCGACATTTCCGTGCGTTTCACGAAAACGGCGGATCTCACATAATATTTCACTTTCGGACAGCCCCTGCGGCAGCAGAATTTCGGAAGGCTCACGGGATTCGTTTTCCTTTAACAATGCTTTTCTGTTTTCTTCAAGAAATCGATCCAGCCTGCTCATAAGATAAAATCCGAAAGCAAATATGCCAAGCAGGCTGACGATCAGCAATAGTTCAGCCATCCTCACTCACCTCTGTTAAATGCGAAAACACTTTTGCAGTTCTTTGTAAGCACCGAGAACCAAAAGAGTGGTCTTGTTCGTAAGAACGGTTTCCGGTGAAACTGCCATATTGATTTTTCCGTTCTCCTTGGTCGCCATGATATTGATGCTGTATTTTCTGCGGATATCCAGCTCTCCGACGGTTTTTCCGATCCACCCCTCCGGAACCTCTACCTCAAAAATGGCATGAGCCTCATCGACCTCGATGTAATCCCGTATGTGATCGGCGGTGTACCGAATAGCAGCCCAATTTGCTACCTGTTTTTCTGGGTAAACGACCTCGTCCGCTCCGTTACGCAGAAGAAATTTCTCCTGCACATCACGCTCGGCACGGGATACAACTAATTTTGCGCCGAGTTCTTTCAGCAAAGAAGTGGTTTCCAGCGAATTTTGAAAATTTCCTCCTATGGTGACTATGCACACATCAAAGTTTCCGATTCCGAGCGACTTTAAAAATTCCGTGTTTGTGCTGTCACCTATCTGTGCGTTAGTAACGATCGGCAGAATTTTATTGACCCTTTCTTCGTTGCTGTCTACCGCCATCACCTCATGCCCGAGCTTATTCAGCTGCAAAGCGATATGCCTACCGAATCTGCCGAGACCTATCAACAATATGTTTTTCATAATATAGTAACTCCTTTATCCGACTGTGATATTTTCGAGCGGCAGCTTTGCACCGCTCTGATTTTTATTGGAGATCGCCGCGTAAATCAGGGTAAGTCCGCCGACTCTGCCGAGATACATCAAGACGATCAAAATAAGCTGAGAAAGAACACCGAGCTGCGGTGTGATCCCAAGGGTAAGCCCGACCGTTCCGACAGCGGACGCCGTTTCGTAAAGGCAGGTGCTAAGCGGCAGACCTTCTGCCGTGCTGATAACAATGCCGCCGACAAAAAACAGCAGGAAATACATTACGGCAACGGCTGCGGCGTTTTTCACTGCCGAACCGTCAATGCGCCTGCCGCAGACTTCGACATCGTCCTTTTTGCAACAGACGGAGAATGCACTCAGAATCAGAACGACAAGCGTGGTCGTTTTCATACCGCCTGCCGTGGAGCCGGGCGATCCGCCGACGAGCATCAGCAGAATCATAATTGCCTTGGAGGAACCGGTCATAGCGGGAAGATCGGCGGTATTGAAACCGGCGGTTCTCGGTGTGACAGACTGAAAAAGCGACGCAAGAATCCTTTCGGCGAGCGGCAGCCCCGTAAAATCACAGAAGAAAAAGAATACTGCGGGAGCGATAATGAGGATTGCCGTTGTTACCAATATGACCTTACTTTGCATACGGTATTTTTTGAAATGCCACTTGTTTGTGTAAATATCATCCCAGGTCAAAAATCCAATACCGCCCACAATAATTAAAAGCATAATTGCAATGTTTATTGTAGGCTCTCCGATGTATCCCGTAAGAGACGGGTATTTGTTTTCTGCGGTGCCGAGTATGTCAAAGCCGGCGTTGCAAAAGGCGGAAATCGAATGAAATGCCGCCATCCAAATTCCCTTGATACCGAAGTTTCCACAAAATGTCGGCAGCATGACGATCATTCCGATAAGCTCGATCAAAAAAGTTCCCCGTACAATAAAGCGGGTCAGGCGGACGATCCCGCCGACCTTCGGGGCAGAGATGGCGTCCTGCATGGTACTGCGCTGCATCAGCGATATTTTTCTGCCGGACAGCATGGCGAAAAATGCCGCAACTGTCACAACACCGAGCCCGCCTATCTGGATCATCAGCAGTATTACCGTCTGCCCGAAAGCGGACCAATAACTGCCCGTATCCTGCACGACCAGCCCCGTAACGCAAACGGCCGAGGTCGATGTGAACAGCGCCTCGTGAAACGGCGTAACAACTCCGGCAGTCGATGAAAACGGCAGCATCAATATCAGTGCTCCGAGCAGAATAACCCCGGCAAAGCCCAAAACGATCAGCTTAAAGGATGACAGTCGCTTTTTTCTATGTGTAATTTCAGACATATATACTTCTCCTATTTTTGTTTGTTTACAAAGAGTATATCATGAAATATAAAAAAACGGTGTAATGATCCGGTGTGCTGTATTAAGATTGCATTAAGGCTCTCGGCTTTGACAAAGACACCGCCGAAGGAGCCATATCAATTCTGACAGAACTCGGCATCATATCATGATCAGACATTTGAATAAAATATCCCCATATAATTTCTGGGAATAAATAATTTCAGAATTATATGGGGCATTTTATGTCTGTTCTATATTTCTACTAATAAATTATTCATATAAACATATCTATCATAGATAATCATATACTTTACAACAATCCCTTAACGTCCTCTGCGATCATCTCCGCATCAAGACGATTATCCTTAAGAACCTCTTCGACATCGTACCTGTCAAGGAATTCCTTCTTAAGACCATAATTCAGTACCTTCATATCCGAATCACCATAGAATCTTGCAATCTTCTCGCCAAATCCGCCGTCCAGTATACCATCCTCGATGGTGACGACAACCGAGTGATCTACCTTGAGGCTTTCGAGAAGCTCCTCGTCAAGCCCTGTGATATAATAAGGATTGATGACAGTGGCATCTATTCCAAGCTCACTCTTCATCTCGTCTGCCACGGCATTTGCCAGACTGTAGAAGGTTCCAAGGCCGAGTAGGGCAACCTTGCTTCCCTTCTGTGTCACCTCATATTTATTCAGATCTCCAAAGTTCTTCGTAACAGGTCTTCCACTTACCATCGCACCACCTGGAAGCTTGATGGCCACCGGCTGCTCATTCTGCTCTATGCTCCAGTCAAGCATGGCAATATACTCTTCCTTTGTTGTCGGAGCAAGATATACAAGATTCGGGATATTTGAAAGCATCGGGATATCCTGAAAGCCCAGATGTGTCACATCGTTCATTCCATATACAGACCCTGCAAATGTCACTATAGTGGCTGCATTGTTGTTGATACAGAGATCCTGGGATATCTGGTCAAATGTTCTCTGCACAAATGAGCTGTACACACCGAACACTGGCTTTCCGCCGCCTGCTGCAATTCCCGACGCAAGTGCCACCGCTGTCTCCTCTGCGATTCCCACGTCAACAAACTGCTTTCCGGCCTCACGTCTCTTATCCTCTGTAAATCCTATAACTGTCGGTGTTCCCGCTGTGATGGCAACGACCTTTGGATCCTTCTTCATCTTGTCAAGCAGGTAATCACAGGACACGCTTGAGTAGTCCTCCTCGTCACCTTCAAATAACGATCTTCCTGTCTCTATGTCAAATGGTCCGCTGTAGTGCCACTGCTCCTTGTGCTCCTCGGCTGGTGCATAACCCTTTCCCTTGAGGGTTCTGATGTGGACCACAACAGGCTTCTTTGAATCTTTTACCTTCTGGAATGTGTCTATGAGGGCTGCCACATCATTGCCTTCGTGCACGTAATAATAATCAAGTCCCATGGCGCGGAACAGATTGCACTCTGCTGTTCCCTTAGTATCTCTGAGTAATTTGAGATTTGTATAGAGTCCTCCGTGGTTCTCAGCTATGGACATATCGTTGTCATTTACAACTATGATGAGGTTGCCATCCAGTTCTTTAGCGTAGTCCAAGCCTTCAAGGGCCTCTCCTCCTGACAGGGAGCCATCGCCTATCACCGCTATCACATTGCCCTCTGCGCCCTGAAGGTCCCTTGCCTTTGCAAGGCCTGCAGCCAGACTGATGGATGTTGAAGTATGTCCAACCGCGAAGAAGTCGTGCTCGCTCTCATGCGGGTTGCTGTAACCAGTCACATCATCATAGTGCTCCTCATAGAGGTAGGCATCCTTTCTTCCAGTAAGCATCTTGTGCGGATAGCTCTGGTGTGACACGTCATACACAATCTTATCCTTAGGTGACTCAAATACATAGTGAAGTGCTATGGTTGCCTCAACCATACCAAAGTTCGGTCCAAAATGTCCGCCGTGTTTGCTGGCTCTGATGAGAAGTGCATGTCTCATCTCGTCTGCAAGTGTTCCCATCTCGTCTACTGTCAGTTTCTTTACATCCTGTGGTCCGTTGATATTTTCAATATACATTTTTTCTTTATCCTCCTGTTTTTACATAGTGCATTCGCCATCGGTAATTTTCCCGTCCCATACAAGCTTGCCGGTCTTCACGGCCTCCTCATATTTGGATATCTTGTAATGTAATCTATCCATGGTGGCTTCGATCTGTTTTCTCTGCTCCTCAAGTTTCTCATACTGCTCCTTAAGGAGATCCAGCCTCGCGCCAAATGTAGCATCTCCCATCTGGAACAGTTTTACATATTCAATAAGCGCCTCTATCGGAACACCAGCATTTCTCATGCATACAGTGTGTTCAACCCAACTGACATCATTTTCCTGATAATCCCTGTTACCGTTAGCATTTCTAGCAACAGGAGGGATAAGCCCAACCCTCTCGTAATACCTGAGCGTATCAGCGGTGATATCAAACTTTTCACTTACTTCTTTGATAGTCATATTGCCACCTCTTTCCTAATTTCAAGAAAACCTTTCTATTTATAGCTATATGCACTCACACAATACCTATATGTTACATTGAATATATCACTTGGAGCTCACTCCAAGTCAACCCCCAATTTTCTCCCCCCTGGGGACGGAGGTGCCTGACCCCATACAGGATATAAAAGAGGCGGGCAACGTAGTTACCGCTGTCCGCCTTTATATACATGAATATGTAAATTTTTATGCTACGCACTGATTCCAACTGTCGAGCAGATATTTACTGCAATGATATCATCCACTGTTACACCAAAGATGGCGGCCAGAATGATCAGGTTATCTACGGTTGGCATAGCCATACCCTTCTGCCACTTGTATATCGCATTTGGAGTGGCAAATCCAAATATATCCTGCAGATCCTTTACAGAAAAACCTGCATTCTGTCTAAGCTTCACAATATTTCTGCCTGTTCCTGTCATGTCAATTGTTGGTACATTACACATAATACTTCCCTCCCAAAATTCTCATCTCATCTGCATTGCTACAATTGTGACAGATTTCTTCTTCACAAAGACGAGTTAAAAAACACGCAAAAAACGCCCATCCACATGAATACTTCTATAATACTCACATGGATGGACGCTTTTTCGTACATCATGATTCCAATCTATAAATGCTGATAGATCTGGCTGATCTCAGTCTATCGAAACCTATCTGATCTGTTATGTATTTGCTCAGATCATTCAGGTCAGCATATTTGTATGATCATGTTCCGTACGCTCTCGCCCTGTACCATATGAGTACATATGTTCACGCAGCTTATCATCTGTATGTAAAGTATTCCCTGCCACATCACTATTAAACTCTCGGGTTATGTATTTAGCGAAAACTATACTTAACATGATTCTTTCCTTTCCTGACTACCCTTCCGGGTTCCTTTTCCTAAGTCATTTTTTATTGGTGTGTCCTGATTTTCTTCTTTTATTTGACCACCTAAAATGTACTCTACCACAGATATAATTATTTGTCATTACACTACTGGTAGAAAACATACATTTTTATGGCCTTTTTATATCATTTGACATCTCTTTTCTGGCCTGCAACGTCACCGCCTCATCTGCCATCACTTTTCCAGTCTGCGATGTCACTGCATCTTCAGTCGCTGTTTCTTCTGCCACTTTCTCTTCCGCAGCTGCCAGCTCCCTCACTATCCAGGTCATGATAACATCCACCAGATACTCCTGCTGTCTTGGACCAAGCTCCACTCCCGGGGCAAATGTATGCCACTTACGTATGCATTCCCGGCAGCATGTAGCCGTGGCATGCTGTGCCACAAACACCGGATGTCCCCGCATGGGAGTCTGCTTTCCGTCATTTGGTATGAATGCCGGAGCTTCCCTCTGCGCTATGAAATCCCGTGCATGCTGTCTTATGGTATCCAGCCCCTTTTCATGTATATAGTCGATATCTTTCTGTGTCAAATGAAATCCACTGCGAAATTTCGACCTTCCCAGACGCTCAAAAAGCCGGGCGTACCATTCTTCCTTTGTCAACCCTATCATCTCCATTTATAAGTGCCATCGTATTTCCTCCGTATGAAAACTGATTATAGAAGCTGATTAAGCCTCTGTGTCTAATATATATCTAATCCGTACATTTTCCAAGTTCATTGTTCACTGCCTCACGAATCTTATAAAAAAAATTTTTTAAAGACCATAAAAAAACTCTTGATACTCGTATATATATTGAGAGTTAATGATATACCAGTTACAATAAATCATCGGGACGATACGATGGGCTTTACAATAAGGAGGTTTCAACTATGAAAAAACGAATGACAGCTTTACTACTCAGCGCCTGTATGTGTGCAGGTCTTGCCGGCTGCGGCACAAATACACCGGGGAATAATCCCGGTCACACCAAAACTGATTCGTCGGTCACTTCCCTCACTGACAACATCACTGTGACTTCGGTCAAAACGGATATAACATCATTTGACCAGCTAAAGAACGGAATCAACGAATTCTCTATGAATATGTATTCTGCACTTCCAACTGACAAGAACATATTTTACTCGCCTTACAGCATTGCAAGTGCACTGTCCATGCTGGATGTAGGTGCCGGCGGTACAACAAAAAATGAGCTAGAAAACGCTCTCGGCATAACAGACCTTGATGAGTGGAACGATGAGATGAAGGCATATCTGTCAAAGGACTGGTCTCAGAATACATTTGTCAACACAGCAAATTCAGTATGGATGAACAAGGGAACGACTTGGGCGGCCAATATAAATTCCGACTTTCTTACACCTGCCAAGGATTATTACTCCGGTGAAATCTACGAAGCCGACTTCGATGGTCAGGCAGACAAGGTCGTTCAAAATGTCAACAACTGGGTGAGTGACAACACCAACAAGATGATCCCTGAAATCTTAAAGGAGATTCCTGGTGGAACCGTGATGATGCTCATAAACGCAGTTTATTTCGAAGGAAAATGGGATACTCCTTTTACCGAGGATAAAACTTTTCAGAGCAGTTTCTACGGAACCGATAAGGAAAGCGTTGTTGATATGATGCATCTCTACGGTGAGCACTTCGCATACATGGACAACGGCGAGATCAAGGGAATCACACTTCCATACGACGGCGACAATGTTGTCATGAAGGTGTTCATGCCAACCGCCGATGACGGAGACATAAATGAACTCTTTGACAAACTAAGCAACGAAGAAAAACAGAAACTCATCGACTCTCTGGATGATGCCAGCAACGTAGAGATCGATACCCTCCAGCTCCCAAAATTCACAGATGAGCAGAGTATCGACGGTCTTGACGACATTCTGAAAAACATGGGAATCCAGTCGGCATATTCGGAGAGTGCTGACTTCTCCAAGATCGCCGATGGCATAGCCGTTTCATCAGTCAACCACAAAGCAAAGGTGATCGTGGACGAGAACGGAACCAAAGCCGCAGCAGAGACAGACATCATGATCAAGGAAACAGCAATGATGCCAAGTGAGGAAACATATAACTTTATTGTGGACAAGCCATTTGTGTATGTGATTGAAGATCAGAGCACTGGCATGATCCTGTTCATGGGCAGGGTGAATTCGCTGTAATTTTTGATTATCGACACATACCAGGACTTGCTTCAGCAGCTTTTACTCGCAAAGGAATGGAACATTTTCACTTTTCTTTGCGAATATCAAAAAAGCACACAAGATCTCAAAATCTTGTGTGCTTTTTTCTATAGACCCACTATTCCAACTTTCTCTCTGAATTCTCATTGGATTCTGTCGTGTCACCTGTTTCTCTGAGATTCTTCTCCCGTATATACTGGATTGCCTCTTTTATAGCTGCTTCCTCCTCATCCTTTGCTATCTTTCTTGCATAGGATACAGTCTTTACGAGGTTGGCTATGAGTATAATGGCAAGCGGAACAAGAATTATGGGTACAAATATAAGTGGGTTGGACACAAGCCTCACTATCTTGCCAAGTATGAGCGATGATCACACCACCTTGCCAAGCAGATCTCTTGAGTCCACACCGTAACGGTCCACCACATTATTGGCATCGCCTTTTGTAATATACCTGTAATTATTACCATCCGTCTCTATCGAGACAACTCTATGTGTATTTACCGCACCAGAAAGAGCCGGATCCGATGAATAAAATGATATGACATCATTCTCATGTATGGATGCCGGATCTGTCTGCTTAACAAATGTCTGGTCTCCCCCATTTTTCAAATAATACAATATTGTATATCATAATGACGTATTATTATATGGGAAAATGACAAGTATTCATGTATTAGTAATCTGTTTTTGTGCATATTGCAATATTGCATATGTGCACTATGTTCTACATTCTATCGTCTTGTGAAAATATCGGACCTACTGAGCGGTTGTCACACGGCACCAGTCAAGTACAGCCGAGTAAGAAGCCATCACACTCTCATGCATCTTGCAGATCATATCCACATCAAATTCTTTAACCGCATTCTCCAGCTCCTGCGCCTCATCGCCCAGCTCCATGGCTCCGATCGTTCTGGATGTACTTTTTACCGTATGTATCAATATCCTGTAGCCGTCCCAATCTTTTTCATCAAAAGCCTTCTGTATCTCTGTGCGCTTGTCGTCAGCTGCGTACATTGAAATTATTTCCTTCAAAAAGCTTTCACTGCCCCCGCAGTATGTAAGGCCCTTCTCATGGTCAATGTTAACTTCTTTACAGGATGTGTCTGAATCCTGTTTTCCCATAACGTCTAAATCCAACACATCCCTCACCAGCTTCTTTTCCAAAGTCGTCCCCCCCATCTGTATTTAACCGATAACTCCGTACAAGGTCTCAAGGAATACTATTGGAAGAAACGGCTTCGTAATATAATCCTCAACCCCCATCTGTCTCGCTCTCTCTATCAGCTTATAATCCTTATAAGCTGTTACGAATATGACCGGTACGTCTGTGATCTTGCGTATCTCTTCCAGCGTCTGGAATCCATCCATGTCTGGCATCTCGATGTCGAGCAATATCAGGTCTATCTGCTGATTTCCCACTATGTCTATGGCCTGCTTTCCGCTCTCTGCCGCAATAACCTTGTAGAGAGGCTCATTTTTGCAGATATTCTCTATAAGTCTGATATTTATCTTCTCGTCATCTACAACAAGGATATTGCTTACCATCTTCTCGGCTTGTCTCATGTGGTAGTCTTCATCCTCGTCTATCATCCTGAGCATGACTTCTGCAATGTCCGGATCGAACTGACTGCCCTTGCCCTTCTCCATCTCATCGCGCACTATCTTCTGCGGCAGGGCGTATCTGTAACTTCGGTTGGATGTCATGGCATCGTAGCTGTCTGCCACCGCTATGATCCTTGCACACCTTGGTATATTTTCTCCCTTGAGCCCACTTGGATATCCTGTTCCATCGTACCTCTCATGGTGATACTTTGCGCCCACCGCCAGGTCCGGAAATGCATTTATATTCTTGAGAATATGGTATCCATTTACACAGTGAAGCTTTATCATGGAGAATTCTTCATCCGTAAGTCTTCCCGGCTTGTTGATTATGTTGTCAGGAATACGTATCTTGCCCATATCATGGAGCAGTGCTATCTGATACATCTCGTCCTGCTCCTTGATCGTGCCGCCCATCCGTTTCACCAGCTCACGGCTGTATCTGGCGACTCGCACAGAATGACCTTTTGTGTATTTGTCCTTTGCATCTATCGTCTTGGCAAATGCCTGCATGACCATATTATTCAGGTCTGTGAGTTCGTTATTTGTCTCATCGAGCCGGCTCATGATCGCATCCGTACTATTCTTGGATCTGGTACAGAAGAACACTATAATTATGTATAGAACTATTCCAACGCCTATATCGTGGCCTATCAGTTTTCTTATTCCGTGGTACAGCTTCTCATTCGTGATGACCATGACCACATACCATTCATCTATTATGGAATAGCTGAAAACTGTCACCTTCTTATCATTAACAACTGTTTGAAACGGTTCGCCGTCATTGTCCGCTATCCCCTTCATGAGTACAGACATTTCTCCCTGAGTGTAGTTCTGGCCTACCTCTTTCTTGTCCGAGTGGGTTATCACCAATCCTGACTTGTCGCAGACGAATGCATATCCCTGACCATTTAATTTGATATTTTCCGTCTCTGACTGTATTGGATCCAGTGTTACATCCAGAGATATTACACTCTCGCCATCGTAGAGTAACTGGCTGACTGACATCAGAATATCTCCTGTCTGCGCATCGATGTACGGCTGGCCCAGGGTTGGCTGGCCGTCTGCCGCCACTGCTGCCTTATACCATGCGCGCTCCTGAGGCACATAATCATCGCCGGGAACCCAGCCTATGCCATCCAGGTATTCGCCGTTTATAACGCCATATACACCTGTGAACGCCGCATCTATATCCTGGAGATAATAATCCGATTCATTCGTGAGAAAGTTCAGTATATCCTGCCCCGACCGGCCTTCTCTCATCATATGCTCCACAGTGATCTTCGTAACTTCCACCGCATCCACGGCTCGGTTCAGGTAAGAATTCACATATTCCTGCTCCTGCTTAACTGTCTCTGCCGCCAAAGACAGGGTATCATTCACCGATTTTCTATAAAATGTCATGATCGTACACAACGACAGTACCACAATCGCCACAAAACTCACTATCAGCGTCAGTATATACTGCCTCTTGCTTACATTCTTCATACCGAACCCCCCCCATTTCACGCACATTATTCCGGTCCCAGATCAGCTCAGGTTTATACTTACATATAGATATAATTGTAACATACTACCAACATTAATCAAACATTTAATGGGGACGGAGGTGCCCGCCACCTCCGTCCCCAGAGATAAATGACACCCGTTAGAGCGCGCCCATGGCGCGCAAACAAAAACAACCTCCTGGCGGTTTCCCACCAGAAGGTCGTCAATTCCTACCCCGAATAGGCAGGCCATTGCATACATGTTGTCAAATGTAGGAAGGCATTCGCCCCTCTGCCACTTGTAGATCGATACAGGTTCATTGAACCCGAGAAATGCCTGCAATGCTTTTACGGTGATTCCTTTCTGCTCTCTCACTTCTTTGATCCTCTTGCCTGTTGCGCAAAGATCGATCATTGGAAAATTGTTCTGTGTCATAAATGATACCTCCCATTGTAAATGCTATAAACTATCTGACTACCAATATCTCCAATAGTCTTATAACTGGGTCAATATCCCGAACACTAATAATAAAATATGTCAGAAGGAATCTACAGATACTATAACACAAATAAACCACAGGTTAAAAGTAAACCTGTGGTTTAAAATTATTTATTCAGCCTTACCGTTCTGCTTCGCAAGCTTGTACCGAGTCATCTTTCTCTTGGAAGCTATGCGCTTATGCTTCTTCGCCTCAGCCCGCTCCGCAGACCGGTCAGGAAGAATGCCACAGGCCTCAAGGGCTCTCGGCCATGGCCCAAGGTAGGATTTTATCCAGCCAACCTGCTCCGGTGTAAAGTCTGACTTTTTCGGATATCTTCCAAGTGAAATATATGCGTCCAGAAGCATCTGACAACATTCTTCACGTGTATAGCCAGCTCTCTTGTTCTCCATACCTCTTTCCTCCGGATCATCTCTGCGTTTCTATGGCCTGAGAATTATTTTACTTTGACAGACTTCACTGAGCTGCCAAGTCCCATGTATCTCTTGCCATTTATTGTCTTGTAAGCTCTTACTCTCACATAGTATCTCTTGTTCTTTGCTAGATTCTTGATAGTTGCACTGCCATACTTTGCGCTCACATACTTTGTCTTTGCAGACTTAAAGTTCTTGTTTGTAGCATATGTTATCTGATATCCGGTAGCACCGCTTACCTTCTTGTAGGTCACCTTAAGACTTCTGCTGCTGTTTGATGCAAGCTTTGTTATTGATGACTTTGCAGGGGTAACTATCAGAGTTACGATTCCGCTTGCCTTGTTGTAATTGCTGTTGCCTGAGACAGTGATCTTTATCTGTACTCTGCCCGGCTTCTTGGTTCTCACAAGACCTGACTTGCTGTTCACTATCGCAATATTCTTGTTTGTTGATGAGTAAGTTACAGTTCCCTTACCGGCAGCCTTAACGGTTATATATCTGTTGTATACATATAATGTGTTGCCTGTCACTGTCTGGTCTGCCTTATTGATCTTGAAGGTCTGCTCAACACTGCCTGTATAATCGTTCTTACCTGTTATAGTTACCTTGGCTGTTCCGGCGTTCACGTTATTTGCATACGATGCTGTATAATCAGCCGCCTCAAGTTTCTTACCGTCAACTGTTACTGTAACCTCAGGCTTCTGTGCCCTGCCTGTATATGTCATATCTGCAACTTCTATAACTGTGTTGTCCTTTGTGAGTGTAACCTTTGTATCCGGCTCCTCTGGCTCTACAGGAACCTCCTTGACTGTTATCTTGATAACGATCTGTCCAGCCTCGTAGTTCTCTGTTCCCTCAGATGAAACTGTGATCTCAGTCTCACCGACAGCCTTGACTGTCACACGTCCTGTCTCAGGATCTACCTCTGCCACCTCTGGTGCAGATGATGCAAATGTAAGTGTACCCTGTCCTGTAACCTTGAGATCAAATGGCTCTGCATTTTCAAGAACCTCGATCTCAGTCTTTTCTGTAGTTATCGTCTTTGTAGACTTCTTTATCTCGAACTCGCCCTGAATTGTACCAGAGAACTTACCAGTTCCCTTTACTGTACAAGTACCCCTTCCGGCATTTACGTTATCACTGTATGTAACCTCATAGCTGCTTGGATCAAGCTTCTTGTCATTTACATATACGGTAACTTCCGGTGTGAGCTCCTCTCCAGTGTACTCTGCGTCTGCTATCTCAAGCTTTGTATTGTCCTCAGTGAGTGCTGTCACTGCCATGATCTTGTACCATGCAGTCCTTCCACCTCTTGATGTGATCCTGCACACAACATCATTTGTCAGGTTGATCTTGGCTGAAAGTCCGTCAACCACAACATAATGGCCATCCGCAGTTGTCTTGTATGTCATGTCAAGCTTTACAAGATCTGCGCTCTCCGGCAATACAACACCGACCTCAAATGGATCAGCCTTTGTTCCTGTTCCATTCAGAACTTCTCCATTTGCCTTGTATGTGTAGATAGAATTCCAATTCTCATCGTATTCTGTCTCTGTGGTAAATGTTATCTCTGTTCCATCTATTGTCATGGACTCAAATGTAGGAAGTCCTGAGAATGATGCTGCTACATCTGCTCCTGTGAGCTCATAGTGAAGCTCGATAGTGTCGTTATCCTTTGCATCCAGTGAACCAAGCCCACCGTTGTCAAAGTCGTCTCCGTTGTATGACAGCATCCATCCTGACATTGAGTAGTCAGCAACTGATGCAAGTCCGTTTACAGATACGATATATGGGCCATAAGCTGACTCTTGAATATCGTAGGCTATTCCGGCATTATCCAGTGCACGCTTTACAGCGTCAACCGCTGAAGCTGCCTCAACCTTTGTGTTCTCAAGGATAACTCCATCCTTTGATGCACCATTTATTCCGGCTGCACTTGCTGTGTAGTCATATACACCTATGTTGAAGATAGTAACTCCGTCAATTACAGTTCTTACCTTCTTGTATGTCTCTACAAATTCTCCATCTTCTGCTGTCAGAGGAACATTTGCCATGATCTCTGCTGCAGGTGCCACGTTCAAGATGGCCTCTCCGTCATTGATCTTGGTAACTGTGTCAACTGTGAGCTTCTTGACTGCCTCTATATTAGCAGCCGATACATATGAAGCCTGATTCTCTGTGATGCTCTCATCTGCTGCGGCTGTGCATGAATATGCAGATCCTGATATTGTCAGATCCTCTGAATAACCTGCAAATACGCCTGTTGTGGCTGCGTCACTGCCATTTACAGTTCCTGCGCTGTAGCAGTCTGTGATCTCCACGCCTGCGTCATTTGACGTATTACCCTTGAAAACACCTGCAATACCGCCTGCATTTGTCTGGCCTGTGATCGTTCCTGCATTGTAGCATGAAATGATCTTGCATCCAGGATCCTGTGGATAGTATTCATTGTGGCTTCCGAGTATTCCACCAACATTTGTCTTGGCTGTGATGTCACCATAGTTTGTCGAATTCTGTACGCAGATATTTCGGCTGCTCATAGATCCTATGATTCCGCCGACGGTACCACCGTTTTCTGCCTTAATAGTTCCATGATTTACACAGTTCTCAATCACTGTGTTGCTTATTTTGTTCGTGTTACAGTATCCTACCAGACCACCTATCGAAGCTGATGTATTTGTGCCTGTGTAAGTGATATTTACTTTAGATGTACAACCTGCTACTCTTGCCGGTGCATCTGTGGTTCCCTGATACAGGTATCCCACAACCGCTCCTGCTGCAGTCTTGGTGCTCATGATGATAGTTCCCTCTACTGTGAGGCCGCTGATCCTTGCACCCGCCTGTCCAAATATTCCTGAGTAGCCTATATCATTCTGATACAGATTGCTGATAGTATGTCCCTGGCCGTCAAATGAACCCATGTATATGGCACCCGATGTACCTATTGGTGTCCAGCTATATCCTGCAAGGTTGATATCCGCTGTGAGCACTGCATTTATGTCGACCTTCTTATTGACATTTACCTCATTTTCAAACCAGTACAGCTCTGCACCTGTGCTGATCTGGTATACTCCGTCAACCTGTTCGGGCTCGGTCTTGCTCTCGCCATCCCAAGCAGTTGCACTTGACGCTGTGAGGCTGATGGTCTGTGACATCTCGCCGGAAGTATCCTCCGGGATCTCAAATGTTCCCTCGGCATACATGTATCCGGCACACTTCATAGTGTAATTGTACTGTCTGCCTGCAAGACCATTGAAGCTGCCGTCATTTACTGTTACGGCATTTCCTTCAGTATCCTTTATGCTTACCTTATATCCTTCTACTGCTTCGTTTGTAGCACCATCCACTACATCAAGCTTTACCTGGACAAAGTCTGTCTTTGCCAGCTTAAATGACATATCCGGGAGACTTCCAAGGTATGCCACACGTACGCTTGCTGCCATCTGTACAGGCTTTCCTGTTGCATGGCGGACCTCTCTGTGTGAACCGTATGGCGAACCAAATCCGCCCTCATACAGAACTCCGCTCAGCGTGTACTCGTCACCTGCAAAATACTGAGGTATCTTGACTGTAACTGTCTGGGCAGCAGGATATGATGCAAATGCATACTGGTTGCTTGCTCCTGAGAATTCATTTCCCTCACCATCTGACAGTTTTATAGTTCCGGCCATGTTGTAAATTCCTGCAAGCTTGTTGGCCGGAATATACAGACCGTCGTATGCCTTCTTGCCATCCTCTGTACGCTTACCATATGAAACCTCTATGGTATCACCGGCTCTGAGTTCATCTGCTGAGATCTCGTCACCATCAGCGTTCTTATATGTGTATGATACCGGGACTTCCTTTGCACGTACTACCTGATATGTGCTAACTCCGTCCTTTGTCACCTTTATTATGTTTGATCCCTCTGTGAGACCGCTTACAGTGTAGCTTCCATCATCATTCTTCTTGACATCTGCTGTTGTAAATCCACTGTATGTAAGCTTGTTTCCCGTGATCTGTGGATGAAGAACTGATACTGCCACTCCATCCTCCGGTGTAAATGTGTACTCTGCACCGGCTGCTCCCTCAAGATAATACAGAACATCGATCTGTGCATCCAGATTGTCTACAGCAGTCTTAGCAGTCTCTGTGTTGCGTCCTGCATTTAATGTCATATTTGTCTGAATGTCTGAGCCGTCATTTCCTACAGTGAATACGACTACACCTGTGTTTTCAGGCCAGATCGCACTGAAGAATGAACCGCCCATACCAGGCTTGTTGATCTCTGCATCATAGGTTACGAGAAGTATCGCTGTTCCCTCTGACTTTGCCTCGATCTCTGCTATCTCTGAATGCTCGCCAGGTACAACGCTGATCACATCACTTGATGGGTTACCATTCTCATCGATAACTGTGTAGTGATAATCAGGCTCTGCTGATTTTGCATTCATGATACCCTCTATAGCCTGCCAGTTACGGAAGCACTCAAGGTGATACTTGTCACCCTTCTGCATTGACACATAGCCCTTCTCATTGGATGTCATGTAGATATCTGCGACATCTGAGCTGTTGGCTGACATGTCATGTACAACTGTGCCAGGGCCATATGTGCTGTCGCCGATGTACATATCCTCGGCTGTTACCTTGTACTCAGCATCTGTGGTTGTGGAGAACCAGTTCCAGTATGTAACTCCCTCTCCACCAGTTACACGGTAGTAATATGTGATACCACTTCCAAGCTTATACTTGTATGTGTCATATCCGGCATCCTTGCTGTCTATCTTGATGCCAGCCTCATCCTTATATATATAGTATGTTGAAAGTGTACCAACTCTGAGCTCAGTTCCCTCTGGAACTGTGAACTCTACTGTCTTTGCCGCTGCAAGAGCTACTGAATAACCGTAGCTTCTGTTGGATGTAAGTGTGTTTGACACAGTCTTAGAGATATAGTCATCTGCTCTATCTCCAACCGGATCATATGTCACTGACACCATATCAGCATAGTAGAACAGTCCTGCATACTTTGCCCAGGAGTCATCTGACCCCTCCCTGGTCTTTACAAACTCTGCATGTCTGTCCACATTGTCAGGAGACATAACCTTACCTGTGACGGTATAATCAACGTCTTCCTTCCAATATTTTTTGTTGCCATCTACAGTGTCATAACCTGTACATGCTATATCTGTGATGCTGTATATGCTGTATGACTGCTGTGGATCGTCTGTGACTACGAGATCTATAGATCCCATATCTGTCTTCTCGTCACCGCTCTTCTGATATGCTGACAGACGGTATGTACCCGGCTCAAGCTCAAGGGTATACTTGCTGCCATCAGGCTCTCCAACTTCAATCTCATTGCCCTCTGAATCAGCCAGAGTCATGTAAGGAGCAGAATAATTCATGGTTACAGATACTGTATTTCTCTTGTCACCCCTGATCTTCTTCTCAACTGCCTGAACCTCATCTGCAGTTGCAGTGAGATCTGTCATGACCGCCTGAACCTCTTCACGTAGAGCCTCGTCCTTAGCTATCTCATCTGCATGCTCTGCATAGAGCACATAGAGCTCTGTCTTGTCCTGAGTCTCATAGTATGCATACTCAGAGTCAAATGTATTCTTATCCGGATTGTAGCCATATCCCAGATCTGCGCCATAATCTGCGAGCGTGAACTGCCAACGGATAACGTGTGTATTGTCTACTCCGGCTGCAGAATCTACCTGATATTCTCCTGCGCCGACATTTCCCAGTATATTGTCAACTGTGTTCATCCAGCCAGACATGCTGAAATAATCAAACTGGCCAAGATCTTTTCCTGTCTTGTCCTTAAGCTCAAGTGCCTTTCCATTCTTCTTCTGATAAGCATCCTTAAGCTCCTGTGGAACATTTGCAGCTCCCTTATCAATGCCCTTTATGTTGGCAAGATAATAATCGGAACTATTGTATTTGTCTGTTCCTGAAGGTTCTGTTTCAAGTCCCTCTTTCTTGAAAAACGCGTAAGTAGCCTGTGATACGGTAAGCTTAGACAGGTCGATGTCTATGCCTTCCTCTTTCCAGACTTCACCGATCTCTTTGTAGGACATTCTCTCCGGCTCGATATAGAAGCCCTGACCAAGAGTAAATCCCTCAAGAGACAGCACAACGTACTCAGTGCTGTAATCAACTTCGCCATCACTCTCTGCGGCGGCAGCCTGAACATAGCCCCAGCTTGCATTTGAAGCAAATGGTGCCACTAAAACTGCGCATGCCAATAAGAATGAAAGCATCAATGTCCTGATTCGTTTCATCTCCTATTTTCCTTTCTTTATTTAATTGTAGGTTATAAAGCAGGGAATATGTATTCTGCTTTTCCCACGCCCAAAAGCTAACAGATGAACTGTCGTGTCATCCGCATCCGGGTACTCCGCATATCCCGGCTGTCTGTGTCTGTCAGACGCCGTCACGCGGCCGGAAATCTCATAAAATCTGCGGGCATTCTGACTGAAAGACACAAGTCTTAACACAGTAATGGCGGTTGCACCGGAATCTCACCGAATTTCCCCCTGATCGGATGCTTTTCAGGACGGCATCCGAGCAGATTTTCACTATGAAATCACAGGGTTTATAGTAATTGTGAATCGGGTAATTGTCAACTCCAAGTACCACTTAATGTACTTTTTTGTCATATTTTATTAGTAAGGTGAGATATGTGTTTTATCCATATCACACATTTCTGCATAATATGTAAGTAGAGAGAAATTACTGAGAATACCTTTGGATTTCATTCTGCTGTCCACAGCATACATTTGGTTTACAAAAGCCGGGTATCCCTATTTTATAGAGATATCCGGCTTTTCTTCTGGCTCTTATTCTGATTACTTTTTAGTTACGGAAGCCAGCTTATTCTGACCTCTTTGAGCTGTCCTGTTGTATCGTCAAACTCAAATGTATAGCCGCTGCTTCCCATATAAACCTCAGAATCTACACTGTACTTGACTATCTTGCCATCTACTTCTGCATTCTCACCGCACTTTTCAAGCAACTGATCCTTGGTGATAGTTGTAGGGAATGAGAAGTTCACCTGCTTTGCGCCGTCAAGCATCATCTCACTGATCTCTGCATTCATGCTGGCATCATAATCCGGGTTTGGCACAAAAAGGTGTGAATACCTTACATATGAGAGAACGCAATCCTCTGCCTTCCGCTCACTGTCAGTAAAGTTGCCAAACATAAACTGCATCGTTACGTAGTCATTGATTTCTGCTGTGTATCTGTCAGTTTCGTAATTTTTATTTACATTGTTGCCACTGTTATTGAGAGAATTCTGCTCAAATGGTATTCCACCGTCTATAAGATCCTTCAAGGTGGACTCACCTAAAGTGAATTTCTTTCCATTATATACAAATGACCTATTGTCAAGATCTGCGTAATTCTCGCTGAGTCCCGATGCCAATGTGAAATCCTCATATACAGGCATCGTAAATTCTGTGGATTTCTCACTGTCATCACTGTAATCGGTTTCATCTGCATATGAATCATCAGATTCAGTATCACCTGTATCCTCAGCCTCAGATTCCTCCTCCGTTGCCACTTCTGTTTCGGTTACCTGCTCTGTTGACTCCGTCTCTCTGGTGGATTTGCCATCATTTCCACATCCAACTATAGAAATTCCCATCACCACCGTGATAAGTCCTGCAATCAGCATTTTCTTGTTCCTCATATAATAATCCTCCTTAAAACCTAGTGGCTTTATTATTAAGAATGTCACTATATTTTATCAAGCCGTAATCGGTTGCAACGGGGCAACTATGGGTAGCGAACCGAAATCATAGGTGTTTTCGTCACTTTTTTGTAATCTATAGTGTTTATTTCTCCGTAATGTTCATGAAACTATAATAAGTGTCTCTGTCCATGGCATCCGGATTATCATCAGCAAATCCGCTGACTGTATATATGTTCCCATCCTTCAGATCAGCATATGCATTAAAATAGTATGTGATATTTCTCTTGCCGTCCTTTATATATAAGGTCGAATATGTGTAGTAATAAAATGTCACACCATTTACCTCACACTGACCTTCCTCTGTTACCTTTGATATTCCGGCCCCGGTCTTTCTGTCTGCCATATCAGATGCTGTCATCCAACTATACGGTACGATCGAAGTCACAACCGTGATCTTATCACCGTCTGAATAGTATGTCTTACCTGACAAATCCTCATTCTGAAGGCTGTATTTTTCAGGGATTTCATATGACACGGTAGTATCTCCATTCACGACACTGTCCACTACTCCCGTCTCCATAGCTTCGTCCTCCTGCCAGTATGAGCCTGTCATATCATTTGCCTCATCTGTGGGAACGGCCCCCGCAACAATAGCCACAGCTTCATCGGCAGCCTTCTCATATACCTCAGCTCTCTCCGACCCGCTCAGCGCATCTATATCTATCTCATCAAATCTTATCGAAGTAAAGAAACGCTGCCCTTCCCCGGCATCACATATAAGCTGATAAAAATATGATCTGTCGAACTTCGCACCTCGTTCATTTGCAAGACTCGCTATGTATCTGATATATTCCTTCCCCTGTATCTCGAACTTCTCAGGCTCCAGCTCCATCACATAACCTGCGTCCTCAATATTTTTCTTGCGCTGCTCTCTGTTGTCCCAGAAATCCGCCATCGTCTTATCCTCCACATCGATCTGTATCAGATAATCATCACAGCTTCTTATATTAAGGCAGCCACTCTCATGTATGA
The DNA here is from genome assembly GCF_003461545.1 of Coprococcus sp. AF16-22. Classification (NCBI taxonomy): domain Bacteria; kingdom Bacillati; phylum Bacillota; class Clostridia; order Lachnospirales; family Lachnospiraceae; genus Coprococcus; species Coprococcus sp. AF16-22. Next base: position 105,465 of record NZ_QTXH01000007.1, on the reverse strand, counting down.
TTGCCTGTCCTACCGGATTCACAGAGAAGGCATATCCCTTGAACACTATATGCCAAGGCTCTGTCTCATCGTCAGCTATTTTATTTCCATCCTGTTCAGTTTCACTTTTTTCTTCCGTCTTCTGCGCACTGTTCAGATCAATAACGCCCATAAACTCAAGAGCGACAAATGCAGCTCCCGCCAGTATGCATGCTATTACGATCGCGCAGACAATTTTTTTACATTTTTTCATCGGCTGTCTTATCCTCAAGTATGATCTGAAGTGTATCTTCTTTCTTCATCCTTCTTATCTCAAGCCCAATGAGGGTCAGAAGAATAATAAACACCAGCATGACAAATGCTGCGGCAACTATGGTTGATGTCTTGTAATTCAGAAACAGTCCATTACCGTCCGCCCCTGTGTACAACTGTATGTAATCTCCATCTCGTACCCCCGGTACATCAAGCCACACAGTATCCATGATCTTTCGGCCATTGTCATCCAAATATGCCAGATCAGCTTTTGTATACTGCTGATACACCTTCTCCACGCGCACATTTCCGTTCTTATCTGAATGGCTGGTCCACTCGTTCCTCACAAACAGCACCGCCACCACAATTACACAGAAAACGCATATGGCTGCCATCACGCAAAATAATATTTTCAATCTGGCAAGCCTGCCTTTTCCCCTGAGATTCTTCAGATGGACAGCATTATTCGCTGAAGTCCCATCCCCGGACACCTCTTCCGGCGCCTCCGGCTCATCACCCTTTCCATATATAAGTTCTCCAACCTGTACATCCAGAATCTCACATATACACACAAGCCTGTCCAAATCAGGATACGCCTTATCCCTCTCCCACTTGGACACAGCCTGTCTGCTGACTCCCATCTTTTCCGCAAATTCCTCCTGATTCAGCCCGGCTTTCTTCCGGTACTCCTGAATCCTGGATCCTATAAGCAGCATTTGTTTTCCTCCTTATCTCCATCTGTTATACTGTTTTTTTCAAACAATTAATCCATGCTTTTGCCAAAGTTATATGCCCCTCTTTTGTAGGGTGTGATCCGTCTAATGTTTCATAACGTAAATTCTGTGATGCCAGATCTGCAACTTCAATTCCCGCAATTTCTGCAGCAATTTTTATTGCCGCATTGTATTCATATATCGATACACCAGCCCATTTATGTGGAAATTTCCAACTATTATCGCCTTTCATATAACTTTCCATCAATGTCCCACATATAATTCTACTTTTCGGATAATTCATCTTTATCTTTTGCAACATATTATAATAGGACGAGAAAAATGAAGGGCTTCCCAACTTATCATTTGTAATATGAACACCGTTTCCAAAATCATTAAACCCTAAATATATTAGAATCATATCAGGTGTGTACTGCTCTGTATGCAAATTTGATGTACGCTGATCACAATTTCCACTAGGGAATTTTTCACCTGCAACCTTACTTCCAGAATAAGAATTATTAACACAAATGTAGGCGTTAATGAACTGGTTTACCTTTGCCCACCATGTATCATATACCGATGTCATGTCATTTCTTAAAGAGTTGTACTCATCATAAAACACCTTATATCCAATCGGATTATATCCTGAATATGTACTTATAGAATCACCCAAAATAGATACAAATTTTACTTTATTTTTCATTGAAGTCCCCTCTACTTTCCTCTCTTCTTCAAAGTTTCTCGACGTTCTAGTCTATTCTTAACCTAATCGGCCCTAATCGTAACATTTCTACTCAATGGGCCAATCGATAACGCTTTTAACACAATATCCTGACACACTTTCGCTGACGCCTTATCTCCCTGATAACCATTTTCATTTGCTTCTTCAATAAGCTTCTGTATATTTATCATCATAAAACCTCCAATCTAAGTGTCTCCATTACCATGTTTGACTTTGGTAATTCATACGCATATTCTGCAACTAAAGTCATATCCAGTTCATGAACAATCTTTCTATAACTTGCAATTAATTCTTTGTACAAATCAAAAGAAAATTTTCTTTTATTCCGTATCAGTTCCACAAGAAGACGCTCTTTATCATAAATTACAATATCCACACCATCATAATTCATTGTAGTTTTGCCCATATCAAATGCTTCGCTGTTTTCATAAAAATGCTTCACTCTTTCATCGCTGATTTTTCTTGTATTTTTCGGTGTCGCAACATAATAAAAATTTGGTATGGTATCCGTCAATCCATAGTAATAAAAGGCACTATTCAGAGTTATAATTGCATTGGGATATTTCTTAGAAATAATCTCCAGCTCCGGCACATATCTCTTATCAGAATAGATGCCTTTTTCTTTTACATACAGTTCCCCTTCTTGAACACATTTTTTAATTTTATAATCCGTTCCATATTTTTCCAAACACTCCTGATATGACAGCAACATTTTCCTTCATATGTTTTTCTGATTTAGCACCGTTTATCTATTTTGTTCCATGCTCCACAATCATCTCAACATTCTCAAATACATCGACAAACACCTGCTTTGCTCTTTCTAAAAGCTTACGGCATATCTCTGGTTCCTCAAACAAAAAACTAACACGCAGTTCTACGCTTTTAACATTTGGGTACTTTTCTTTATATTGTCCTGAATCTATGTACCAGATATAGGTATTGAGTTTATCTTGCAACAGCAATAAATGTCGATTCATATCTGACCAGTCCATTCCGTCTGTAAGAAGAAGTAACAAGCTGGAGGTGTCTTGTTCATATGCCAAGCCATCAATGGTATCTGTTTTTTCAATATTAAACTTATCATCGTTATTCTCTAACTCCATATCATCACCTATTTCCTTTATTGTATCCTCCGTATGCATTGATGTCGCATTTTTCGAATACACTTTTGATTTCCTGCTCATTTCCAGCCTCTACCAATTGCTCAAAATCCTTCGGCAGCGTCTTTCTCTTTGCTATAGTACCATTCTCCTTTCCGAATTCAGAACTATATCAAAATAGCTTTCATCATTTTTACTTAAATATAGATTCAATTCCTTTTAAATCATCTATTTTTATAATAGGAATAACAGCTTTATCGTAATTATCAAATCCATTGAACAAACTTATTAGTTCGTAACCTATCAACCTCAATTCACGAGCAATCACATTGCTTTGTAAAATATCATAATTGATTTCTTCATGAATCTCCTTCCCATTTAAACAGTAGTTTTGTAATTCTTCCTGATACATCCGATCCAATAAAGTCAAATCTAACTGTTTCTCACATCCAATATCGGATAATATACGATTAATCCCCTTCGTAAACTGCTCCATAGACACCTCACCATCCAAATGAAACAGGAACCCCCGATCAATTAATGCATCAACCCATGCATCATAGAACTCATTAAATGCATCTTCTGTATTATTTTCCATTAATAATCGATACTCAGGCAGAACTGTGATGTCATATCTTGAATTAGTGATAATCTCATTAAAAAACTTATACAAATTTATGTCAGTTGTCTCTTCTTCATAAACAATGTCATAGCCATCATAATCACAGGCAATATCAAATAAATCTTTCTTTTTTTTCGTACCATGTAATAACTTTAAAAAGCTCATGATCCATCCTCCGCTTAAACTAATATCTCTGCCTAACTGCTTCCTCGTATCTTTCAATGGGGCCCATTTGGTTCATTCCCGTCAAGTAGCGGCTTGTGCTCTAACTCTGTAGTCATCTTATTGCCTCCAAAACCACAAAAAAGTATATCTTTTCTAAATCACATTGTAATTATATCATTCAATTTTTTCAATTCTTCTTCATAGGCACAATCTGTCCAACAGGAACTAATATTTTTTCTTTTACATATTTCTGCCTTTGCATCTCCAAATGCGCTTCTCGTTTTTTCAAGATTTTTCTCTCGTACATTCTGCCCCGCTGCGTTCCTTCTCCAACCACAAAAATATACCTTAGCTTCTTCTTCAATTTTTCTTTTTTTAGAAGCAATTTTTAATGTCTCTTTATAATCTGGGCGCATCATAAATTCTTTAGGAATTCTTTTATTTAACGCTTCAAAAAAGTCTAGCGGAACAAATTTATGCGTTGGATCATATTTTATTTCAAGATAATCTACCAATTTTTTATAATCATCAATAAAACATTTGGCCTTATACCCTTTCTCTATTTCCAATTCAAATACCACCGAATATAATCCTAAAGTTGTCAAATACAAGCGGTATGGAATTATATCCGTCAAGAAAATACAACTAAAAATTTTTCCATTAAACCCAAATGGAAATGTTGCTCTCTCTTCTCCCTTTTTCATCATGTCTTTATGCAGGGTTCTTAATCCAGTAAATTCAAACATTTTCATCCAATCACCTTCGTTCTTATACCAATATCAATTTCATTATATCACTTTGGCGAAAAGTATCCTTTCGCCAAAATGTATATCTCCTGTTCCCCCAAGCCTATCCCCTGGGGTAAACCTCCACTTATATCATCACTCTACGGAAACAGAAACGCACATCTATTTTATTCCCCAAATGGCAAAATCCTTTGATTTATTGAGCTTTTCTCGACAGAAGGCAGACTGTTTCGACTATTGTTTCATTTTCCAAGGGCAATTCTTTCACTTCTGTTCCATTCACCGGGACAGGGAAGTTGAAGATAATCTTCCTAATCCAGTTGCCATCCGGCTGCTTTTCCGGGAATAACTCAATCCGCTCAATAAACGCCCGCATGAACTCCTTCCGCTCCACTTCGGAGGCTGCTTCATAGACCTGATCGAATGCCAGCAACAGGCGGTAGATATTATCACCCGAAATCTTCTCCTGCCGGATACTCCGTATCTGGCTTTGCACATCGTCAATCTGGACTTCAATCTCATCTATTGCGCCATATTGCTCGTCATATCGGCGCTGCAAATCAGAAATTTTCCGGTCATAATACGGGTCATTCACATCTAAACCGTCCATCTGCCGTTCCAGGCGGGCTTTTGTGCCTAACGTCTGCCGAAGCTGCGCTTGCAATGCTTCCAGCTGCTTCTCCAAATCGTTCGTATCGACAGCGGAGCCAATTTTCGCCTTGATTGCATTCGCAAACCGTGGGTCGCTGACCATAGCGGAGATAATTGACGCTACCATGCGGTTCATCTCTGTCTGTTCAATGTTCAGCCGGAAAGTGCACTCATGACCAGTCGGTGTAACGGTATTCTTGCAGTAATAGTAATAGCGGGTCTTTTTGTCCTTACTGTGGGCTTTCGCAATATTCCCGTACAGGCTTTTGCCGCAGCAGGGGCATTTCAGAATACCGGACAAGATATGTGCGTGGGTAGGGTCATTGACTTTCTCACGCCGGTAAGCATTGATTTTCCGTTTTTCCTGCGCGAGGTTCCAATCTTCTTCTGAAATGATAGCCTCATGCTTCCCCTCGTACACAGGGAACTCCGATTGCTCAACCACGTGCATCTCATTCCGTGTGCCGATCTTCTTCTCTGTCCGGCGTCTGCCATAGGCAATTTTCCCCATATATACCGGATTATCAATGATACTTTTCACAAAGCTGGCAGAAAAACCAGGAATGGTGCCGTTCTGCCGCAACTTCTTCACAAAGCCCTGCCGGTTCAGATATTTCGCCACGCCGCTGACACCATCGTTGGTGTGAATATAACGGTCAAAGATAGTACGGATCACATCCACTTCATCCTCGGCAATCAGTAATTCGCCTTTTTCAAGGCGGTATCCATAAGGAGCAAAGCCGCCATTCCATTTTCCCTCACGGGCTTTCTGCTCTCGTCCAGCCATCGTCTGTGTCCGGATATTCTCACGCTCAATCTCTGCCACCGCAGAAAGGACAGAAATCATCAGCTTGCCGGAATCTTTGGAACTGTCAATGCCGTCTTCCACACAAATCAGATTGACGCCGAAATCCTGCATCAGCTGCAAGGAATTCAGCACATCAGCGGCATTCCTGCCGAACCGGGACAGCTTGAATACCAGCACATATTCCACGCCGTCTTTGCAGTCCTGAATGTCTTGCAGCATCCGCTGAAATTCATGTCTGCCCTGAATATTCTTGCCGGAAAAGCCTTCGTCAGAATATTCACCGGCCACTACCATATCTTCGTATTCAGCGTATTTCCGCAGCTTGTCTCGCTGAGCATCCAGACTATATCCGTCCACCTGCATGGATGTAGATACCCGTGTGTAGAGATAACATTTTGTTTTAGTTTTCTTCATGCAGGCCGCTCCTTTCTTCCAGCTCTGAACATTCATCCGTTACTTTCTTCTTCGCCAGACCTTCATTCTGAATGTAATACTCCAACAAACGGAGTACATATTCCGGCGCATGGCGGTTATCCAGTTCCCACTCTGTCACAGTCCGATAGGGAATCCGAAAATATTTACAAAATTCCTTGCGGTTCATGCCGGTGCTTTCCCGCAGTTCTTTTATTTTGGTTTTGCAGTCCATTTCATTTACCCCATAAAGCAAAATACACGTTGCGTATTTATTATAGCATACGCTAAACAAATACGCAACGTGTAAATTTAATTTATATCAAGCGGCTTTGTCAAATTCCTGATACACAGGAACGGGTTGCTTTCCTGATACCGCAGACTGTGTACAGCCATCCTTCGCAGTCTCCTGCATCTGCTCCAACAGCTGCGGCCCGTACTTCTGCAACAGCCGCGCCATCACATCAACACAGCGGTCAAATGCCGCATTATATTTTGGATCATCATAAACTTTGCTCAATAGGCCGCTCCTTTCCTCTATGGCTGCTCTGCGCATAGATGTTCAAAACTTCTGCCGGTATCTGTTCCAAAATCGCCACGGCACTGTCATAGTCGCGCCGCAGCTTGAGGTCTTCGATCTGCTTTAGGGTGCTGACCTTCTGCGCCGATGCAAGAGATTCTTCCAGCTCGGCATTTTTCGTTTTCAGCTTTTTGTTTTCGGATGCTGTTTTCGTAAAAGCCACGCCATATTTCCGCAGCAGCGTGTCCATCTTCTCCACGCTGGGAATATAGCTATCCAGAATCTTGCAGATTTCCTCCGCCCGGCTTTTGGCGTTAAAGGGATTGATTCCAGTGAGCAGATCCTCCAGTTTGCTTTTCTGTTTGGTCAGTCTGGTCATCTCCTTAAATACGCGGGGCGGGATATGGTCGCGCCCGGTCAGGCTGGCGCTCTCGCCACGCTCCAAATCTGGAAACTTCTTGACCATGTGTTTCCAAAACTCATCCTGCCACCAGGTCAGCTTCTTTTTATTGCCCATGATGTCTTTGGCGCTGAGCCTGCCATCCTCCGTCAAAGGGACAAAACAAAGGTGCATATGGGGCGTTTTCTCGTCCATATGCACCACGGCGGATATAATTGTCTCTTTGGACTGATGCTGTTCCAGAAAGTGCAGAGCTTCCTCGAAAAATACCCGAATTTCCGCCCGTTTCTTTCCCTTAAAGAACTCCGGGCTGGCTGTGAACAGCGTCTCGATCATACGGATACTGTCTTTCCGGGTACGGCATCCGGCAGCGGCAATTTGCCTCTCTGACTTGGCCCGGTACTTGCCGGGCGGTTTGACCAGATGGAAGTTGTACTTGCTTCGGCTGGTATCCACATCGGGATTACTGGCGTACTTTTCCTTTGTGCGCTCGTTATGGGCCTCGATATTGCCGATTTCAGGCCCCTTATATTTGGCAAATCGCATAATCGCGTATTGTGCTTTTTCCATACTCAATCCCTCCGTTTCTGCCAGACAATGTCATATCCCAGCACGTCAGCCAACTCCACGGCCTCCCGATACCGCAGCGATTCCCGCTGCAATTTTCCGGAAAGATTGGATACGCTGTCGCTCCACCCATACTCATCGTGCAGCTGGTCAACGACTTCCTGCATGGTGTAACCGGCGCGGATGATCTGCGCCTTGATTTCGTTTCGGATACTTGACTTCATAAAATATATTCCTCCATTTTCGCAAGTGAAGCCCTTTGTCACTTGATAGATAAAACATGATTTTCGGTTGCGTCATAAAAAGAACCGGCTACGCTGGGGAGCGCACCGGCTTTGGTCAATGGTGAAATTTGTGCAAATGCTGTTTTGCGATAGAAATGATTCCCTGCGTATCGTTGGTCAACGGCGGAATATTCGACTTTACAGAAATGCGGGACTTTTCACTGTTCGGGCTGTATTGTCACAAAATGCTGCAATCTGTACGTCGTTCCGTGAGCCGCCATCCGGCGAACTGTATACGGATAAAAGAGAAACATTTCGCTGTTTTGAGATTGCTCTAAAATATGCCTGCAAAATCACCGCTTTTACTGACCGCTTCAGGTGTGGTCAAAATGACCACACCTATTTCACAGCACAAAAGCGCGAAGAATTTCACGGTTCTGGTGTTGGACAAAATATCCATAACCACTTTTACACATCAAAATAGGTGTACCCAAAATGGGCACGACCACTTTATCCAAATGAAGCGCCTCTACAATATATGAGGTAACAGGGTCAATCGCTGCGTACATACGTACCGGCGACCAGATCGGAAATCAATCCCGCCAGTCTTCCGGTACGTACGTACACTGTGAAGCGTCCGTAAACTCGTTTATATGCGGCCTTGCCACTGCCTCGATCCCCATAAAGCCCCATACCCGGCGTCCTGCCGAATTGGTAATCGTGTTGCAGTGTTCCAGATTGTACTTACCGCAGGCTGCCACCAGCGCATCGCTGAAGCTGCGGCGTTTGAGTGCAGTCAGGCTATTTTCCTCGCACCACATCCGGTAAATGTCGTAGCAATCCTTTGAACTGATGGACGCATCCGCTTTCAGCCGGATATAGCCCTCGGATTCCAGAAAATCAAACACGTTATTGTTGTCCCGCTTGACGGCCTCCCGGTTCTCTTTGGTGCGCTGGCTCTCGGTGAACTTGAAGTTGTTCGCTACCAACCGCTGCAATCCCGCAAAAGCCCACAGCAGAATGCCCTCCACCTCGGCCTTCATCTTCTCTGCCAGGTCGGGATCATCCACACGGTCGGCAGGTTTCTCTTTGGCGGTCAGCACCAACTGCCGCCGATAAAAGCCATCACTGCGGTCAAAGAGAGCCTGCAAGTCGCCATTGCTGAATGCCAGCAGCCGGGCGCACATCCATCCCTGATAACTCTGCTTGCCCTTGCGCTCCAAGTCCATCTTGCCCTGGGCGGTGACGATAGATTTGACATAGTTGGTCTGACGCAGGGCCTCCATCCGCATATCGTCATCCACACACAGCAGAATGTGTTCCAGATCAGCGCGAGCAAAACGGTTCTCGGAAATTTTGCCGATGCTGCCGTCCTTCATGTTGCTGCCGAACAGGGCGGACAGCACCGCGCCGATCTGGCTCTTACCCTCGCCGCCATTGCCCTTAATGACCATCATGCGCTGTCCCTTGTTGCTGGGGATCAGGCAGTAGCCGATATATTCCTGCAAAGTGGGAATGTCCTCCGGGTAAAGAAGCCCATCCAGAAAAGCCAGCCAGCGGGTCGGCGTGGGCGCATCGGGATTATAGGCCACCGGCAGGCGGCAACGCACGATGTCCGGTTTTCCCTCCGTAAAGGAGCCATCCAGAAACAACGTGCCGTTTGCCAGATGAATGCGGTCAGCCTCCGGCGGGAAATCCTCTACCAGCGCCGCCAGCTTCATCAGCTCCACGATATTGCTGATTTTGCGGGGGATATTGCTGACCGCGCAGCATTTCAGTTCCTCAAAAATTTCTCCACGCAGTGGCAGCTCATCGGTCACGCGGCCATCAGGCGTGAAAAAAGCCCCGTTTGTGTAGATGATTTTGTGTCTGCCGAGAAAATCATCACAAAACAGGGCTTCATTGATACTCTTGCCGTCAAACCAGATGGGCTGGTTGGCCTCACGCGATTGCTCGTTCTTCGCCATGGTGCTGCACCTCCTTTTCCAGACGTCTGAGCCGCTGCTCCAGCGCGGTGATAGTGCCGTCCTTCAGCAGCATATCCACCGCTTTCACACGCTGCTTCAGTTCCGCAAACATGAGAACGTCCAACAAATCATTTACATACTCGATCATATGACAGGCTTCCACAAAGCGGTCATCCAGTTCATCCTCCGGCGATTGCGGGGCATATTCGACCTTCCAGCGTTCCAGCAGATGCAGATAATCGCAGAGCACCCGCTGGCAGTGTATCTCATCGTTGCGGAAAGCCTGCGCCAGCGGATAGGGCTTTTTCAAAGCCATCGCTGCCGGGGGCTTGTCCGGGTCGATGCCAAAGTCATAGGCCAGCTTCTTTGCGGCCTCGTAGCTGCTCAGGCCGAACAGCCGCGCCACAAAATCGATCACATCCCCGGTAGCCCCGCAGCCAAAGCAATAGAAATAATCCCTGTTCAGCTTCATGCTGGGATGCCGGTCATCGTGGAAGGGGCAGCAGATCATATCGCCCCGGTTGACCTTACAGCCGTAGTATTCGGCGGCCTGCTTCACGGTGACAGCGGATTTTACAGTTTCAAATAAATTCATAGGCTTTGTCCTCCATTATTTATTGACGGTATCTGCCCGTCTGCCTGAATATACGGGGAAAAAGCCTATAAACCGAAAAATCCGCTAAAAGTGCAAGAAATGAAAAAACGCCGCCCTGAAATCTTGCAAAAATGCAAGACCTCAGAGCGGCGAAGCCAGCGGAAAGCATTTGCCCGCGCTGGTTTTATCAGGTATAATGGATAAAGAGAGTTTTCAGAAGAGAGGTGCGTCACATGGAGGGAGCCTATCTGCCCGGCAATATCCGGCAGCGGATGCAGGAGCTTATGAAGGAACATAAAATTACCCAGGCACAGCTGGCGACCCGCATCGGCAGCACCGAGAGCGCCATCAGCCGGTTTGTCAGCGGTAAGACTGATAAGATCAGCACAGAACATTTGCTCCGCATTGCGAAAGTGTTTGAAGTCTCCACAGATTTCCTGCTGGGGGAAGTCAACACGCCCGACCGGACAAATTTTGATATTGAAGAACTGGGCCTGTCGGTGCAGGCGGCGCGGAATCTGTACACCGGAAAAGCCAATGCAGAGATCGTCAACCGCCTTTTGGAAAGCCCTCGCTTTGCAGAAGTCACCTATATGATTGAGCAATATTTTGACGATACGCTGGCCGCCGGTTTCGCCGGACAGAACCAGATGCTTACTACTCTCAGCGCCATGCTGCGCCGAAACAATAAAACAGACGCTGCGGTGCAGGCGGCCAGAACTGTCAACCGGCAGAAAGTTCCCGTATATCAGGCAGACCTGACGATGATACAGAACACATTTATGGCGGCGCTGCGGGAAGTGAAGAAAGAGATCGGCAACGATTTCACAGCAGCGCAGTCCTTGACCAAGGGCATCACTCAGCAGATGTTTACCGAACTCACCAAAGGGGCGGATGTTCATACTCCGACCATCACGCCCGAAATGATTTCCGCCGCCGTCACCCAGAGCGCAGCGGGGATGGACGGTGTGCAAAAGGAAGCATTAGACAAGTTCGGTCAGGCGCTGACGGAATTTCTCCAATCCACCTTAGACCACGCGCAGGAGAAGCAAAATGCCGACCCGGAGCAATGAGCAGCTGTGCAGACTGGCACAGAAAGGGGATACGGCTGCCCGTGACATTCTGCTGGAAAAGAATCTGGGATTCATCCGAAAAATTGCGCTGGAGCAATACCGAAACATGGGGCTGGATGAAAATGATATTGGAATTGATTTGGATGATTTGATGCAGGAGGGAAGTATCGGCCTGCTGAACGCGATCCCTTTGTTTGATGCCGGACGGGGCATGAAATTTCTGACCTATGCAGCACCGGCGCTCCGCAACGCCATGACGGACTGCATCCGCGCCGCCCTCGGTTTATTTGAGCAACGGATGGCGGATAAGAAAGACGGCCCCGGCTTCCAGAGAGTATATCTGGATGACGTTCTCTCAGAGGATGAACGGATGCTGCGGATCGAAGCCATAGCCGACCCTCACACCCAAACGCCGGAGCAAATCTATATCCAAAAAGAGCAGCTGATAGAATTGTATGCGGCGCTGGACAAGCTGACAGCCAGAGAGCAGACCTATCTGCTGTACCGCTATGGCTTTACCGATGGAATCGAGCACCCGCTGATCGGCGCGGCGCTCCATTTCCATCTCAGCGAGAGCCGGACAAAGAAGGTGGAGGGCGAGGCGATGGACAGCCTGCGCGGAAAGCTGCCGTGGTGGTTCTGATACGATGGGAAGCAGCGGCTGACGGGGGCTTTGATATACCTTTGTTCCGCAAATGACACGGCTGACAGACAGTGCTTGCCCGCACCGCCTGCCAGCCTTTTTCTGTCGCTTATGCTGCCCCGCAAGGGGCAACCTTTCCCGCCAGAACGCCGCAACTGTGGCCACACTTTTCAGGGTGTGCTACAATTCCGGCTGCCATCTGCTCCACAAAGGTATAACACACTAGACTTTCCTACGGAAAATCGTGTGCCACGAAACCGCCGGTTTCTTTGGATTCTTCCGGTCAAAGGGGAACACTATCCCCTCTGAACACCCCAGACAAAGGAGAACGCTGTTCCCTTTTGGAATCCCCTTGCCAATAGGGATGCTACCGCCCTATTGAATGATTTAGATAAAAAACAAAATAAAGCATAGTTCGCCAGCACACCGCTATTCTGTCATTACCTTACACAGACATCTTGTAACTTTTTCGTTAAGCCTATTGACTCTGATACTTCGGAAGAGATATAATATAGTTGCTACTTAGTGAGCCTAAATAGCAAAGCTAAAGAGAGGCGACGATATGAATAACAAATATGTCCAGCAATTCAAAAAAGGCTCTCTGGAAATGATACTTTTATGCCTAATCGGACGCAAGGAAACTTATGGATATGAAATTATAACTGAATTGAACAATAGTGCGTCTGTTTTGGGATATGCGAAAGAGGGAACCATTTACCCCATTTTGTATCGTTTGCAGGAAGCAGAACTAATCAAATGCCGATTGGCTCCGGCTGCGGCAAATGGCGGCTCAAAAAAGTATTATTCTTTAACGGATAAAGGCAGGAATGTACTTGATGAACTAATCTTATTTTGGTCAAGCTATGAAAACTGCGTAAACGGCTTTATAGAAAGTTATCAACAAGCGAGGGTATCCAAATGAAAGAACAATATATCAAACAGGTTGAAAAGGAACTATCTTTACCACGCAAAATGAAAAAAGAGGTTGTACGTGACTTGAATGAAGTTTTTGCGTCTGCTATGGAGCATGGAGAAACAGAGCAGCAGATTATCCAGCGTTTGGGGACGCCAAAAGAATTTGCAGACAGCACCGCAGAACAGTTTGGCATTGATAACACCAAATCGAAAAAAAGGAACGGTATCATTTCTACTCTTGCTGCGCTTGTTATCGCGGCTGCTGCCTTTTCGGTATATGCTGTTACACAATCAGGAAAAGTACCAGAAGGAGCAATCGGACAAGCCGACGCGACAACAAATATACAGATTGAGGGCGCGTTTGCCTTTGATATTTCGCAAATCCTTTTGGCTATTGGGTTTGCAGCAACAGCTATTGCTCTTTTGTTAATTATCCGAACCATACACAAAAACAGGAGGTAACCAATGAAGAAATATATTTCTGTATTCACAATCATGATTATGATTTTTTTGGCTGCGTGTTCTAATCAAAATACCTCATCTACACCGACAAGCAATGAGAACAATACGCAATCTAATAGTGTTACAAAATTGGACGAGGGTGTTTGGCCTGAGAATGAGTACACAGAGGGGCTTCCTGTTGCGCCTGGTACGGTTGCATGGGCTACACTTGATACAGAACATGAGAATTGTAATATCAACCTTACCGGTATTAGCGAAAACGACTATAACGAGTATATGGAGCTTTTGAACCAAGAAGGCTTTTCCGTAATTGAAAATGTGTCAGAGGAAATCGAGGGAGAAAACTATGTTTCTATCGGGACACTTTTATCAAACGACGAAAAGTGGTTAAGTGTCAGCTACATACCCAATAGTCTAACTATCTACATTTCCTTTGACAATAACTGAAAGAGATCACGGAATAGCAAAGCCAGCCGAGCCAGTCAACGGTCAAGATGAACGGCGCAAGCGCCGCCGTTGACAGCCCCGCCCGCCTTTGCAGATAGGCAATCAAGGGGCGACAGCAAGGAGTGCTGCCGCCCCCAGTATTATCAGAGAGGGAGAATTCTATGAGAAATCGGATTGTAAAAGTGACAGAAGTTGTAGTCAGAAGCGCTTTTTACATCATCTCAAACTATGTATTTGTTAGCATGGGACTATCATTTCATACTCAATGGATTTCAATTCTATTTTTGCTTTCAATGGTATGGTCTACTATTGATTACGGAAAGTCCATAAATGAAATAATCGAAAAAAAGGTAATTGCTGAAATACTATGTATATGTTGCATTGCACTGAGTATAGCGATGGCATATTTTGTGGGATATATTCAAGGAGCATTCGTTTCCCTCTGAAAATACAGGGCCACAACTTTCCGCTTAATATATCAGTATGGAACAAGTTATCAAAAAGTCATGAATGCTCGTAGCTCACCGGCCCGGCCAGCAAAAGCAGTAAATCTGAAATTGATTTACTGCTTTTTTGCTCAATAGACTCTTAAATCATCTGAAAATATTTCAACGCATCCCTGATCGCCGCTTCCTTCTCCGGCGGACATTTTGGCACTTTGGCATCTTCCTTCTTTGACAGGTTATAATTTTGCCCCACATCCAGCCCGCACTTGCGCTTTATCTGTGAGATGTACAGGGAAGATACCTTCAAACCGGTATGCTCCAACACATACGCCTTGATCTGTTCATAAGTCGCGCCCTTCTGGAAGCCGGACATATCCATATCTTCCAGCGAGAACTCCACCCGCACCTTCTTCGAGTCGATTTCTCCCTTGGAAAGCAAAACAACCGTCTCTACATGAACAGTACCCGGAAATTGATCGACAGCGCATGCCTTAGTCACGAAATATCCGTTCTCCTGCAGAGTCACCAGATCCCTGGCAAGTGAGGTAGGCTTGCAGCTGATGTACACAAGCTCCTTCACACCATAGTTGATGATCTTCGTCAAAGCTTTAGGATTGATTCCATCACGAGGCGGATCAAGAACTATGAAATCCGGCTTCTCCTCTATGTCATCTATGACCTTAAGAACATCCCCCGCAATAAACTCACAGTTGTCAAGGCCATTGAGCCCGGCATTCACACGGGCAGCCTCCACAGCTTCCTCGACTATCTCCACACCGATGACCTTCTTTGCGACAGGCGCAAGAAGCTGGGCTATCGTTCCGGTTCCGCTGTAGAGGTCGAATATGACGGCATCCTTTGTGTCACCCACATATGAACGCGCTTTGTCATAGAGCCTTTCTGCACTCTTTGTATTTGTCTGGAAGAACGAGAACGGCGATATCTTGAACTGAAGTCCGAGGACCGTCTCATATATATACTCTGTTCCGTATAGCAGATTTGTCCTGTCACTGATGACCGCATCCGCCATGGAGTCATTCTCCGTGTGGAGGATTCCTGCGATTTTTCCCTCAAGCGGCAGCTCCAACAGCCCCTTCACGTATGCATCAAGGTCGAGAGCCGCCAGATTCTGGGTGGTTGTCACCAGATTCACCAGCAGATCGCCATTTGTCGCCGAACGTCTGATAACCAGATGGCGCAGAAGCCCCTCGTGCTGCATCTTTTTGTAATATGGGAGTCCCGCCTCCTTGCAGAACTGGACAGTATATTTCACTATCTTGTTCAGATCATCATTTACTATATAGCAGTCATCCATCTGTACGATGTCGTACGTGCTGTTCTTCTTGTGAAGTCCCAGTGCCAGCGGACCATCCTTGTACTCATCGCCAAATGAGAACTCCATCTTGTTCCTGTATCCCTTTGTCACAGGAGATGCAATTATCCCCTGCCACTCATAAGGGTGAACCTCGCTGTCTATCACTCCGTCAAGGAGGCCTTTGACAAGCTCCTCCTTCACCTTGAGCTGGTTCTCGTAGCTGAGCGTCTGGTAACTGCAGCCACCGCACATACCAAAATGCGAACAAACCGGTGAAGCATCCTCAAGCTCAGATTTCTCAAGAACCTCAAGGAGCCTTCCGTCCGCCTTGCCCTTCTTCAGCTTCGTTATGCGGCAGCTCACCTTCTGGCCTTTTATCGCACCCTTAACTGTTACTTTTCTGTCATCCATATGAAAGCTTCCCTTGTTCGGGAACTCATATGTGTCTATCACACCTTCAACTATATCGTGTTTCTTCATTCTATTTCCAATCCTTATTTATTTTTCTGGAACGGTCTGCCCTATCCCCACAGATCCTCAAAAAACTTCTTCCTCTTCTTCTCCTCCGGTATGGAACATCAGCCATTTAAAGCTGCCTTCGGCAGGGCTGATGCTACATGTCAAATTTTCTTCGAAAACTTGACACATTCGACTCTACCCTCGGTAGCTCATTCTGCGCAAAAAACGGCGTTCCGTGCTGGTCAAAATCAAGCAGCATATACGTTCCAATCCGGTTGTCCCTCGGCAGAGCCAGACTTCCCGGATTCACTATATATGAACCCTTGTAGCTCGTCAGGTCACGGCGGTGGGTGTGTCCATACATTACGAAGTCATATCCTTCCGTGTCGATAAGCTCCTCCAGATATGAAATACCGCTGTTCACACCATACCTGTGTCCATGCGTTATAAATGCCCTCTTATCTCCGATGTTGAATTCGTCATATATCGGGAGCTCCGGGTTGTAATCGCAGTTGCCCCTCACCATGTGGATCTCACAGTCAAACAGATCATGTATCAGCTTTTCATCTCCCTCAACATCTCCGAGATGTATCAGCATTTCCACGTCGCCAACTATATCGTGTATCTGTTTTAAGCAGCTACTCTTGCCATGAGTGTCACTTATTATCAGTACTTTCATCTATTCCTCCTAACGAGAATCCATCGATCCCACTGATCATTAACTGATTTATTCCTGATTCTCACTTACTCTCCCTGTGCGCTCTGATGACGTTCTTCATCAGTCTCAGTGCATTTCCCCTGTGACTGATCTTGTTCTTCTCCTCAGGATCAAGCTCCGCAGTGGTCTTGCCCAGCTCTGGAAGGTAAAATATAGGGTCATACCCGAAACCGTTCTCGCCGCGCTCCTCGTAGCCTATGATTCCCTCTATGGTTCCGCGCTCTGTGTACTCGCTTCCATCCGGGAACACTGCTGCTATAGCGCACACAAATCTTGCTGTCCTCTCAGGATCTGGAACCCCGGCCAGCTTGTCTATTATGTACTGGTTCTTTATCCTGTACGATGTGTCCTCGCCTAGGAATCTCGCGCTGTATATGCCAGGCGCCTTGTCCATATAATCGACCTCAAGTCCTGAGTCATCCGCAAGTACCAGGCATCCGCTCTCCTTGCTGATGGCTCTCGCCTTGATCAGAGCATTCTCCTCAAATGTCTGTCCGTCCTCCACTATGTCTATATCGATCCCAGCCTCCTTCATGGACTGTATCTCAAATCCGAGGTCAGCAAGTATCATGCGGACCTCCTTCATCTTTCCTTCATTTCCCGTTGCAAATATCAGCTTGTCCATAATAGTTCTCCTTTCCCACAGCTTACATACACTTCCTGTTTATTCTGTCTTATCCGTAAATGCCTTGAGGCAGACGTTACATTTTCTCTCTTTTTCCGCACTGTACCACTGATTTCCATACAGACTTATATAGCCTTCTCCATCGGAGATGTCAAAGCTGTCGGTCATGGAATCCGCATCATACTCTATGGCTATCGGGTATTTGCTGCCCGGCGTGGTTATATGTACTATGACCGCAAATTTCTTTTCATCCGGGAGCTTGACCACATCATCCAGGTTGACCGTGTAGTATCCTGCGTACTCCATCTCGCCTGACGCGACAAGCTTCTTATTTGCCAGATCGTCAGTGTCCTCAAAATTTGTAGCCACATATACTTCATATGTCGTCTTTGCATCAGTAGCATAGAATGACACAGCCTCGAGCTCCTCGCTCTTGCCTGCCGTGTAAACATTTGCAAAATAGGCATCCTCCTGGTCAAATCCAAGAACTCCTACCCAGCCCAGCTTGTCCGACTGGTATATCTTATCGTAGTTGTCTGCACCCTCAAGTCTGGTGTACACAACACTGGTCTCGCAAATATGCGCATCATAGTATGATATATAGAAATATCCATCCTCGCCAAATTCGGTTCCCCAACTGTTCTTACAGATAAAAGCACCATCTTTCTTCGGCGCCTTGTTAAAGTTGTTCTTGCTGTAATTGTCATCCCATCCTACTATTACCACATCGTGGTTGATTCCCTCTGAACCATCATAATAGTACGCATGAGTCTCCTCGTTGTAATACTCCGAGCTACTGTCGGCATCTATCATATCGCTGTATATCGCAGTCTCCACACCGCCCTTGGTGTACACTGCCTCTTTCACAGCCTTCAGATTCTTGTCGTCAATTATCTCCGCCTCCTGCAAATGCTTCACGGCCTTAAGCTTGGAGTTCGTCTTGTCATCCCCGTACGGATCATCCTTCTCGAGAACCGGTCCCTTCCAGGATGCAAGATATGCAATACTCATCCTGTACTGGCCACCCTCAAACTGTTCAACGCCAAATCCGTTGTTCATGGTCATGTTATCCACAGAGAACTGCAGCTTTTCATCCGGCATAAGAGTTGTCTCAAGCGCAGCCAGCGACGCAAATGCCCAGCATGTTCCCGAGTCTCCCTGGTCTCTGACCTCTGTGACCCTGCCCTCTTTTCTCATGTCGTAGGCGGCCGGCAGCTTACTGTCCTCACCGACCTTCTGCAGGGATACACGGCCTGTGTCATAATTGTACTCACATGTATAGTCAAGCGTGTCCGCTATATACTCTATAGGGACAAATGTCTCGTCATCCTTCTTTATCGGCGCATCCGCGATCTTCACGTCCTTGCCGTCCAGCTCTGCATCCTGGGAATCAAGCACCAGTCTGGCGACTCCTTCATTCCTCTTGATCACGATACTGCCATTCACATACTCTATGTATGTGCACTTCATCTTATCCTTGAGCATCTTCAGCGGCATCATAAGGTGAAGATTATTGCTTACATACGGCTTGTACTCGTCCTCTTCCACCTCACTGCCATTTACATACAGTGTGAGTCCCGCTTCATTGTAATCGCCCGCAAGCTTCTCAGACATGCCGGAAACTGCGTGTTGATCCTCCTCGTTCTTCTCCAGACGTCCCGACGGCTCCTTTGTTCCGTAATACGCCAGAGCACCTATGGCAAGGATCAGAATTATATATACAAATTTCTTCAAGCTTCTTCTCTCCTTCGTTTAGGCGGCTTTGGTCCCATAAACTGATAGAAATATGATTTTATCATTCCGTTGTATATCTTGCGGTTTCTGTCAGCCTTTCTGCCGATATACTTCTCCGCATCCGTATACGATGTGATGAGGAACATTGACCAGTCATCAAGATTCCTATAGCTCTCGCCGATGGTCCTGTACAACTCAGGCAGAGCCTCCTTCTCCTCAAGTCTCTCTCCGTAAGGTGGATTTGTGATTATAAATCCATACTTCTTCGGATTTCTCAGATCCTTCACATCCCTCTGCTGAAAATGGATGTGCTGCTCCACTCCTGCTGCCCTGGCATTCTCCATGGCACACTTCACCATATCGCCATCCAGATCATATCCCTGTATGTTCATCTTCACATCGCGGTCTATGAGATCATGAGCCTCATCCACCGCATTGTACCATATCTTCTTGTCACAGATCTTGGACCACTCCTGGGCCGTGAACTCCCTGTCCATTCCCGGTGCGATGTGTGCGCCTATCATGGCCGCCTCTATCGGAAATGTTCCACTTCCGCAGAACGGATCTACAAGGACTCTGTCGCTGTGCCACGGCGTGAGCATGATCAGCGCGGACGCCAGCGTCTCCGATATAGGAGCCTTTCCAACCAGCTTTCTGTATCCCCTCTTGTGAAGTGACACACCTGACGTGTCAAGTGCTATGGTCACTATATCCTTGAATATAAATACTCTCACCGGATAGCTTGCACCATCCTCCGTGAACCATGACACTCTGTATGTCTGCTTCAATCTCTCAACCATAGCCTTCTTGACTATGGACTGTATATCCGATGGACTGAAGAGTGCACTCTTGTTTGATGTCGCCTTGGACACCCAGAATTTTGCATCCCTTGTCAGATACTTCTCCCAGGCGATGGCCTTTGTTCCCTCGAACAGCTCGTCAAATGTGGCGGCCTTGAAGCTGCCACATTTAAGCATGATACGCTCGGCTGTCCTTATAAAAATATTTGCCCTTGCAATCGCACTCTCGTCTCCGGCAAATGTGATCCTTCCGTCCTCCACCTGGACTATCTCGTATCCAAGATCAAGTATTTCTTTTTTCAGTACCGACTCCAGTCCAAAATGACATGGAGCTATAAGTTCTACTCTACTCATTTCCTGCCCTTTCTGTGGGTTGTATATTTGTTCTATCTCTGTCTTGTGAGCGGGCCTCTGTACTGCGCCAGGCCTCCCACCGTGTTGATAACTCTGTATCCATCCTCGCTCATGATGAGCGCAGCCTTCATGCTGCTCACCCCATGAGCACAGTATACCAGCAGATATTTGCTTTTGGGAAGAGTATACTCCCTCGCTTCTATCAACTCAAATGGAATATTTACCGCCATGGGGATGTGTCCCTCCAGAAATTCATCGCGGTCCCTGACATCCACTATTATGCCGCCCCTTGCAACAGCTTCACGTATGATGTTACGTATGGGAATACTTGTGAATCCCATTTCTCCACCTCCTTCATACCGACAGAAAAACCTCTTCTGTTATATGATATGAAGGAAATGTCTCATCGACACAATAAAAACGAAGATCCCGGCAGGCGAAAAGCCAATTCCGTCTGTCGGGACCTTATAATTACTTCTTAAGCTGTGCAAGACGCTCGGCAACCTGCTCAGACATCTCAGTGTACTTGGCAAGCTTTGCCTTCTCCTCCTCAACCTTTGCGGCTGGGGCCTTGTCAACGAACTTTGGATTTGCAAGCATTCCTGATGCACGCTTGATCTCTCCGGCAAGCTTAGCAGCCTCCTTCTCAAGTCGCTCGATCTCCTTGTCGATATCCACAAGCTCCTCAAGAGGAATGTATACAGCGGCATCGTGGATCAGTGTTGATACTGCATTCTCATCGATTCCTGTCTTGTCCTCCTGAACGTGTACCTCGCTGGCATAACCCAGTGTGGCAAAGAAGCTCTTTGATGACTCAAATATATGTCTCACGTCCTCCTTTGCAGATACGACATATACCTTTGCCTTTCTGCTAGGTGGTACGTTCATTCCTGTACGAAGGTTTCTGATGGCACGGACTGCTGCCTTGATAGTGTCAACAGCGGCCTCGTCAGCCTCAAAGTTCCACTCGTCTGTGTACTCAGGCCACTTGGAGATCATGATCGACTCCTCCTCGTCCTGAATGTTGCAGAAGATCTCCTCTGTGATGAATGGCATGTATGGATGAAGAAGCTTAAGTGCCTGGATCAGAACTGTCTTAAGTGTCCAGAGTGCTGCTGCCTTTGTCTCATCCTCATCGTTGTAGAGACGAGGCTTAACCATCTCGATATACCAGTCACAGAACTCCTCCCAGATGAAGTCGTATACCTTGGATACAGCGATACCAAGCTCGAACTTCTCCATATTGTCTGTCATCTCTTTTGCAAGTGTGTTGACCTTGGACAGGATCCAGCGGTCAGCTATTGTCAGGTCTGACAGCTTCACATTTGTGAAATCTGCCTTCTCCATGTTCATCATGATGAAACGTGTTGCGTTCCAGATCTTATTTGCAAAGTTTCTGGAATTCTCAACTCTCTCCCAGTAGAAACGCATGTCGTTTCCAGGAGCATTTCCTGTTATAAGTGTCAGACGAAGGGCATCTGCACCGTACTTATCTATAACCTCAAGCGGGTCAATACCATTTCCAAGTGACTTACTCATCTTACGTCCCTGGTCGTCTCTTACAAGTCCGTGGATCAGCACATGCTTGAATGGGCTCTTGCCTGTCTGCTCAAGTGCTGAGAATACCATACGGATTACCCAGAAGAATATGATGTCGTATCCGGTTACAAGCACGCTTGTAGGATAGAAGTATTCATACTCAGGTGTCTTATCCGGCCAGCCAAGTGTTGAAAATGGCCACAGTGCAGATGAGAACCATGTATCGAGCGTATCCTCATCCTGTGTGAGATGTGTACATCCGCACTTTGGACATACTGTAGGTGTCTCACGGCTGACGATGGTCTCGCCGCACTCGTCACAGTACCATGCAGGGATTCTGTGTCCCCACCAGAGCTGTCTTGATATACACCAGTCACGGATGTTCTCAAGCCAGTGGATGTATGTCTTGTCGAACTGCTCAGGCACAAATGAGAGCTCATCGGTCTTGATGATGTCAAGTGCTGCCTGTCCCATCTCCTTCATGCGGACGAACCACTGAGGCTTGATCATAGGCTCTACAGTTGTCTTACATCTGTCATGTGTTCCTACGTTGTGGCTGTGTGGAACTACCTTTACGAGAAGTCCCAGTGCGTCAAGGTCTGCCACCATCTGCTTTCTTGCCTCGTAGCGATCCATGCCTGCATACTTGCCTCCGAGCTCATTTATGGTTGCATCATCGTTCAGTATATTTATCTCCTCAAGATTGTGACGCTTTCCAACCTCGAAGTCGTTAGGGTCATGTGCAGGTGTGATCTTTACACATCCTGTTCCAAACTCCTTGTCAACATATGGATCTGCGATAACCGGGATCTGTCTGTCTGTGAGTGGCAGCTCCAGCATCTTTCCTACTATATCTGTGTATCTCTCATCGTCAGGATTTACTGCAACGGCTGTATCTCCGAGAAGTGTCTCCGGTCTTGTGGTTGCTATCTCCACAAATCTTCCAGGCTCTCCAACTACAGGATAGTTGATATGCCAGAAGAATCCGTCCTGCTCCTCATGTATAACCTCAGCATCTGATATGGAAGTCTTACATACAGGACACCAGTTGATGATCCTTGAGCCCTTGTAGATGTAGCCTTTCTCGTACAGTCTTACAAATACTTCCTTGACTGCCTTGGAACATCCCTCGTCCATGGTGAATCTCTCTCTGTCCCAGTCAGCGGATGAACCCATCTTCTTGAGCTGGCTCACGATACGGTTGCCGTACTCTTCCTTCCATGCCCACGCATGCTTTAAGAACTCCTCACGGCCGATCTCTTTCTTATCTATTCCCTGCTCCTTCAGCTTCTCTGTAACCTTGACCTCGGTTGCGATGGCTGCGTGGTCTGTACCAGGCTGCCACAGTGCTGAGTAGCCCTGCATTCTCTTGAATCTGATAAGTATATCCTGCATTGTATTGTCCAAGGCATGTCCCATGTGGAGCTGTCCTGTTACATTTGGAGGTGGCATTACGATCGTAAATGGCTTCTTGCTCCTGTCAACCTCTGCGTGGAAATACTTCTTCTCCTCCCACTTTCTGTAGAGTCTGTCCTCTATCTGGGAAGGATCATATGTCTTCTCTAACTCTTTCATCTCATTCTTCCTTTCTATTCTTTCTGATCTCTTACATGTTGATATATACTTTTACAAAATTTTTCACAAAAAAACCCGCTCTCCGGACATTCTGTCAGAAGGGCGAGTAAATATTCGCGTTACCACCTTGTTTTGTATCTCATCTTATCCTATAACGGGAACGCCCCGGCATGGCCTATCCTTATCATGATCTTTCAGCCATGCAGCTCAGAAGCTACCTTCACAAGTCTCTGTCAGGAACGGTCTCACAGCCCACGAACCATTCTCTCTGTCTGACTCCACATGCTACTCCTCTTCGTCACAGCATTTGCATATATCTTCTTTATTCATTGTGATAGTACAACATAGGCTGGCTGTACGTCAAGCACAAAGTCATCCTATCTGATTTCTGAACTGATCCTTGAGTGCACTCAGGATGGAATTCATACGCCTGTCATAGTCCTCTATGTCGCCGTGCATTCTGTTGTACACAGCCTTCTGGACTTTGTTGTATATGGACATCTCATGTACATCCTCCTTTGAATCAGCGATCTCGTTCATCAGATCGTCCAGGAATCCGGCCGGCATACCGCGCTTTCTTATCTCCCTCTGGAGTGTCGCCGTGTCCACCGTCACCGCCATTACACAGAAGTATTCTATCAATGACTCATTGTTCTTATTCAGCGCAAATGCTCTGATGAAAGCATCCTTTGCCTCCTCAAGCTGAAGATTGCCCGCCAGCGCAACGCCTTTGTTGTGATATATATTTCCAAGGAACTCATCGTACTCACCATGTGACTCCTTGTACTCTATGATGTCATCGTATATGGCGTCAGCCTTGATGTAATGCTTGTACATCATGTAGCTGTCAGCTCTCTTCTTGTCCAGCTCATACGGCTTGAGAGTCCTGATTCTCTTGCACTCGTCCATGAATTCCTTCACTTCATCCTTGCTGTAGAACTCACCAAATGTAAGTATCTCCACCATGATATCCTGGATATACGCATTCTTGGCATTGAGCGCGTCTATCTTGTCCGCAAGATCCTCCATGTCTATGGCCGTTCTCAGCCAGTTGCTGAGTCTGTCCGCAAGGTCGTCTTTACCTATGAGCACCATATTGTTGAATATGTAGTAGCACAGCTCCTCATATGAATATATGGTTATCTTCGTATTGAGGAATGTGTACGGATTGTCCGCTGTCTTTGTCTTACAAATAATAATTCCACTCATATGTGTATCACTCTCCCGGATCAAAATGCTGTCCTCTGAGGTATGACGGGA
The DNA here is from genome assembly GCF_003461545.1 of Coprococcus sp. AF16-22. Taxonomy (NCBI): domain Bacteria; kingdom Bacillati; phylum Bacillota; class Clostridia; order Lachnospirales; family Lachnospiraceae; genus Coprococcus; species Coprococcus sp. AF16-22. The sequence continues at coordinate 80,635 of NZ_QTXH01000007.1, read as the reverse complement.
TGCTGAACGCACTCTGCTCATACTCATCGGAATCTTCGTCATCCAGATCCTCTTCATCTATGGTTTCTTCATCGTCCGGCTCTGACTCGTCGATCTCAGTCTCGCTGTCATCTGCATCGTCTGTAATGTCATCTGATTCTGATTCGTCATCATCTACCTCATATGCAACATCCACTGATTCCGTTTCGTCATCATCTACCTCATATGCAGCATCCACTGATTCCGTTTCGTCATCATCAATTTCATCTGAAATGTTCTCAGGATCAGAGACCGCATCATCTTCTAACTCTTCAGCCTCCGTCATATCCCCCGCATCGTCGTCAATCTCTTCCACAACATCCTCTGCTTCCGTTCCGAAATCATCCGGCTCTTCCACAGTCTCCGGCTCCACAGGTGACGCTGTTCCGTAATATACCACAGGCTCTTCATGTACCTCCGGCTCGGCTTCCACCGTCTTTGCATTACCATGCTCCACCGCCGGATCTTCGCCTCTCAGTTCCTCGGTGTCACCCATGCGTATCCTGAGCTCCTCTTCCCTTCGCGCCGCCTCAAGCTTCTCCGCATGCTTTCTCCTGATGGCTCCTATGTCAAATTCTTTTCTGTATATCTTATTTGTGGTAGGATACAAACTTCCAAATCCAAGATCACGGATGACTATCGCGCCCTTATCCGCACCATAATACTCCACGGATATCGACAGCTTTGTCGTCTTCTTTGGTCTCGCCGGAAGTCCGTATATCTCCACAGTCTCCCGCCATTCTTCCTCAGTCAGTATATCCTGGTATACGATCTGTATCCTTCTTGTGTTGTCGAGGAATACCTCTATGCTTCCGCGGGTGTTGAACCACTCAAGCCCGCCGTATGCTATCGGCCAGAACGTCTTCTTCTCATCCATGAGATTTATTCCGATATTTGTCTTGACCGTCTGCTCCGTATCTATAAAATATCTGCTGAGCGCCTCCGTGTACACACCGCCAAGCGATCTGTAACATGCACCCTTTGTATATATATTCTGTCCAACAAATACCCTTCTGCCCTGACACAGGACCGACGCCGACTGCTTCATCCAGTTGTCAGCAAATCCTATTCCCGTGAGGAATACAGAGGATATAAACACCTGTGACATACATTCCTTAACTATATCCGCAAATGCCTCATCCATATCCTCATGGTATTTTCCAAATCTTTTCATGTTCATCCTGTCATGGAAGTTCACATGCTCAACGGTCACTATCAAAGGATATTTCCTTGTCATATCTATCCTGTAAAAATCCAGCCCGCTCCTGCCGAAATCAAACAGTCCCACGCTGTTATTCCTGAGCGGCTCAGGCTGTGCAAATATATAGCACAGGCCACTGTCAAGATGGCTCACTATATTAAACTGGTCATGGGTCAGACGGAGTGCCGACTTAAGTCCTCTGACTGCAGCTATGATGCGCGGATCTGTGTCAGCCACTGTGACTGTCAGTTTCTTTATCACAAAACCCTCAAACTGCTCGGTAAACTGTCTTATATGCAGTATCATCATCTTCACAAGAAGATCTCCCGCCTTATAATTACGCCCCGCAACTTCTATATTCTCATTTCTCAGGGTACGCTCATACACCTGATCCACAACCGTTCCATTTTCCTCGAACCTGCAGGCTGAAGCCTTCGCCCCTGCACACCAGCCAGCCAGATCTATGAACTTGTAAGCTTCACTCTGTCCGTCATCCGTCTTTTTGTTGTACGCGCTGTAGAACATGATGTTAGGGAGCATATATGTATCCCTCGCCTCCTTGTGGTACACCGATTCCGGCTCCCGCGTGTCAACATTATAATAACTAAGCTGTGTATATTCCGGGCCAAGATCCAGACCCAGATATAACTGTGTGTCAGACATAAATTATGCCCCTCCTTGTGAAAAATCAAAAAGTTAAAGCAACATCAAATTGGCGTCGAAGAAATGGCTGTTGTACAGATATGTGTCCATTGCCTGTATGAGCTCATGGTCATTTCTTGTCTCCTGGCTAACCAGCATGCTATTGATAAGTTCAAAGCTGCTGCTTCCATCCTTATGGAATGTCTCATTTTTGAGTATGTCGCTCTCAACCACGACTGAAGTTCCAACCACTCCATCGATGGAGTAGACAAGCGACTCTCCGTGGAATACGACAACTTCCTTAACATACACTCCCGGAATTATCTCATTCATCCTCTCGGATTTGTAGTTTGCCATACTGCTGCTCTCCTGGCCAAAGCTGTAGCTGACCCATACCTGCTTTCCGCTTTCTCCCTTGAATATGACATATGTCTTGAATCTCATATCCCCTGGCAGCTTTACGATTGACTCAAATTTTCTGAAGAACGGAAGTATCTTGCTGTATTCTATAAACTGTTTTACATTTGCCTTGATCCATTCCTGCTGCTCCTCAGTGTATCGTCCACTTCGGTTGCTAAAATAATACAGCAGGCTCATTCTGGATATCTCGTCCTTTATATTGCCCTTGGCGATCTCCTTGTACAGATCCTCCATTATATACGAAGGGATCTTCTGATCCTTTATAAAATACTGGTGCGCGCAATATCTGAGGAAAGCTTTCACCACCATGCCTCGGCTGCGGCCGCGATAGTACACCTCAAATATATCGTATATGGACTCTATATATCCGTCCGCGAACATCATCTGTGCGAGTATGTTCTCAGACAGCATATCAATATTTCTGTAATTTGAATTGACCGACTTGAAGAGATTTGCCATCTCCTCGAGTGATCCGTTGTAATTGTTGATGAGATATGACAGTATCTTCTGTCCGGCGTACCCTCTCCTGTATATATACACGCATATGGATATGAGCAGCCTGCTCTCATCGTATCTCTTGTCATCGATTCCAAACTCGGCTATCTTGATCAGCTCATCTATATCCACATCCACATAGCCAAATCTGTACATTCCCTCAAATGCATTCTCATACATATCCAGAGCTATATAATATGTATTTATCCTGGAAGCATATGAAGGATCCACGTAATCCAGATCTATCTTGGACAAATATTTTCCGAGAATGTCCGCATCGAAATTCTCATGATAATACTCAACCATATGGGTAAGCGCTTCCTGTCTCACCCTGTAGCTCACCTCAGGGCAGAGTGCGATATCTCTGGCAAGATTTATCTCCTTTGCATCCCTGTGTGTAAATATATCTATATCGTTGTAGAGGAACAACAGGTATCTGTAATCCCTTGGACTGTACTCGTGACAAATGTCCAGATAGCTCCTCTCGTCTACGATTCTCTCCATTCTGTACTGTACGGTGCTCACATATCTGCCGCCGTTGTCATCCAGAAGTGTGACTATGGCAGACGGCGATATTATCTCTACATATGCCTCACCATTAACCACCGGAACCTTGACCTCTCCGCCAAGCTCACTGTGGGATACCAGTATGTGTGTTATATTCTCATTATCACACACGAACTTTCTCTTGAATATTATGTTGATGAGCTTTGTGGCAAATTCCGGTTTCACCGTATCAGGATCAAGGAATTCATCGTATATGACTGTCAGGTCATCGCTCACATTTCCCTGAAGTATCATCTTCTCCATGAAACGCTCAATGGCAGGGACAAAATCCCTGTACACCGACTTCTGGTTCTCCTTGTTCATGATGACATTTGCATATATATACGCCAGCTCCTCGTCCGTCAAAACGTTCTTGTAACTGAAATATCTGAGTATAGCCTCCGGTATCTCATCGTAGTGGTTTTTGTCCATGCTCCTGATAAAGCATTCATTCAGACCAACATACTTGAGATCCTTGTCCGATGCGTCACTGTAATATCTGTGATAACACGGATCGTACATCTTATTCTTGATCAGTATTCCACAAATGGCATCCAGAGTCGTCCTGTCATGCCTCATATCGTATATCTGCTCAAGCATCTTAAATGCCTGCTCGTCAAAATCCTTCTGTCTCGAAGCAGTCTTGACAAACTCCACGATGACATCCTCTGAGACAAATTCATTTCTCATGCCCCATCTGAGGGCTGCGATCTCAAGCGGTGCGATCTTCTTCATCATGAGAGGCTGCTTGTTGAACATGTCGCATATCTCAAAGTATATTACCGGACTGTTTACACCTGAGTTAAACAGCTTCTGTATATCCTCGTAGAGAACCCATTTGTCCTCTGTATAATTCACATCCACAAATAACAGTATCCAGAAATAGAACAGCCTGTTCTTGTCATTTGCCTCAAACCTTTCTCTGACCATGGCAGCAGTTCTGTCTATAATGAACTTCTCCCTGCGCAGAAGCGACTTCAGGTAACTGAGATAACACTTCTCCATGTCCTCCATGCTTGTGAAATTGGCATCCGCATCTATTCTCAGAAATTCCTGCTCGACAAATTCCGTGTGTCCCTCCAGGATCTGCATATGGAGCAGTCCCAGCCTGTACATGCCATACTCCGGTCTGTATTTTATAAGGGTGTTCAGGGCATCCCTGGTCTCCGCTATGTACTTCTTCAGATCGATCTTGTCCGTTCTGAAGTCAATATATGCACGGATCAGAGCCTCCTCCGCCCTCTTGATGGTGAATCTCGTCTGCCTGCTCTTTGGAGTCATCTTGATGACCTCAGGCTTTCTGATGCTCACCTGTATTCTCATATTCTGATAAGTGTTCCATATATAAATGTAACCCGATGATTCCCCGTCGTGGATCTTCTGCGGATCTATGAGGAAACTGAGGTCAAATGTGTTGCCATCGAAGCTGTTCCACTTCAGCACGCTGGTCTCCGGTATGAGGAAATCGCAGTCCGATGCTATCTTGGTATTCGTGTAGCCCCAGGTGTTCTTGGTGATCGTAACCGATGCCCTGACCAATTCGGATGGCATCTCAACCAGCAGATCGTTCTGAGCCACGGACAGTGTGAGTGCCCTCTTCTTGTGTGTATACACAAGGAATTCCTCCATGGCCTGTCCTATGGACAGTGACATTCCCAGTGTGTCATACACCCTCTGAAGCTTTTCATCCCTGCCTATAAAAGTGCGCACAAAATCCTCGCTTCCGAATATCCTTATGGCATCCTCCCAGTTCTCCTCTGCATATGCTGCAAACTGGAACAGATCCTCGAGCTTCTTACCCTCGACCTGAATATATGGAGCGACTATAGCTATATGATAAGGGATGATAAACTCTCCCCCATCAGTGATTATATTTATATGACCCTTGAAGGATTTGCCTTGCTCGATTCCTCGGGCGTCAAATGAATAGCTGACTCTGTTCTTCCTGCCCACAAATGTGTGACTCTTAAAATCCAGTATATAGCGGCTGTCGTATACCATCAGTTTCACTGCACAACTGTTTGAAGAATCCACTGTAAACTCTCCATCATACACAGTTCCCGCCTCGATATTCAATTCTATCTTGCTGACTGATATGGCTACCGCTGGTCTGTCAACCTTAAACTCACCACGAGCATACTGTTCAACTATTCCCTTCATCGTCTGGTCTCCTGTATCTATTTCTATTGTCTTTTTGTCAAAAATCACTCATAGTGGTTGTATTTGAAGCTTCCAATCGGTATAATTGACAAAAAGACATATATTCAGATTATAACAAAATATTGTCTCTTTTTAAACAATATATACAGAAAAATAACTTAAAACAACTGAAAAAGGGGTTTTTTTATGAAAAATGGGGTTATCAATCTAAAAACAGAGAATCTCCTCAGTCAGGTCGAAACTGTTCGTGCAGATCTTAACATGAATCCACTGGGAGTTCCCGAATCTGTTACTAAAGCTATTGCGGACAACATGAGTCAGTTATCAGTATACCCTGATCACAACACAAAGAAATTAAAGGAGGCCATATCCGCATACTCCGGAGCAAAGACAGACGACATAATCGTCGGCGGTAGCTCCTATGAATTTGTCAAGATACTGTGCGAATTTACCTCGCCTAAGAAAGCTATCCTGATAACACCTGGAGCACAGAATTACGAAAAGCTGCTCTCTATGAACAGCTGTGAGATAATCTACTACTCCACACCTGAGGAGGAGGATTTCACCCTCGACATCGCAGATTTTATATCGAAGTTGTCAGAGGACATCGATATTATATTTATATCGAATCCTAATGGTACAACATCACAGATAATCGATGCAGAGTCTTTGGAATTTATAGCCAAGATATGCGATGGCAATAACATAACCATGGTCGTTGACGAGGAATACATGGATTTTGTTGATGATCTGGAGAGTAATTCTGCCATTCCTCTCACATCGGAATACGAGAATGTTATCGTGCTGCGAAACACAACGAAATTTTTTGCAGTTCCCGGACTCAGGCTGGCATATATGATCACATCGAATCCTGTTCTCAAGAAAACACTTGAGATCACCGGACTGCCATTTGCGATAGGCAAGCTTGTGGAGGCCGCCGGAGTCGCCATGTTCACCGACGAAAAATACATTGCCGAATCAAGAGAGCTCATCAGAACCGAGCGCAACCTTGTGTACTCGGCACTGTCCACCCACAAGTCGATCAAGCTGTACAAACCGGCCGCCAACTTCATACTGATCCGTATCCTGAGGGATGCTATTTCCGCGGGTGATGTGGTGGATTACTGCATGCCAAAGGGTCTTTATATACGAAGCTGTGCTGATATAGGCGGACTTGACAACAAATACATAAGATTCTGTTTTATGAATCCAAAACAGGATGACCTGCTGGTCAACACCGTGCTGGAAATAGTCTAGGAAATTACTGTTTTATTTACAGACAACATAATAATAGAAAAGGAGAATTTAAACTATGGAAAACATGACAACCAAGATCACATCGTCTTATAACAATGCACTGGACATCAAAGTAGTTGACGGACATTTTGCAACTAACCATTCCCACATCAACAGATACATCGATATGACAACCATCAAAAGCAGAAGAAAGATGGCTCTCGCTGCTGCCAAATCCATGGCTACAGAGTATGTTGCAACAACGATCGTTGACACCATCGTCTGCATGGACGGAACAGAGGTTATCGGTGCTTACCTTGCAAATGCCCTCACAGAGAACGGTATCGTGTCCATGAACCAGCACCAGACCATATACATCATGACACCTGAGGTTCATTCTTCAGGCCAGCTCATATTCCGTGACAACCTTCAGCCAATGATCAAGAACAAGAACGTTCTCCTTCTCCTTGCATCGGCAACCACCGGCAAGACAATCAAGCAGAGCATCGAATGTATTGAATACTACGGTGGAAGCATCTCAGGAATATCAGCTATCTTCTCAGCTACAGACGAGGTTGCAGGCCACGAGGTTCACTCTCTGTTCAGCAAGAAGGATATCGACGACTATGCTTCTTATTCCGTTGACGAGTGCCCTATGTGTAAGGCCGGCAAGAAGATAGAAGCCATTGTCAACAGCTATGGTTATTCGATGCTGTAATACCACAGAAACAACACAACCTTTCCCTCGCCGCTCACATAAACTAAAACGGCTGCCTCGATGGCATATGGCCTTTCTTACCGAAAACCACACACCATCAAGGCAGCCGCTTATTTTATATTATTCTATTTTCCAAGATAAAATTTCTTTGACCTTTTATGATATACGATCACTCCGGCCAGTGCACCGATCACCGCTGCCACAATAAACCATGCCCATATCGGCACATCTTTGATATTGTAGCATCTGATGTTGATCCACATCTGGTTGATATCCTTGGTGGCATCCTCATCGAAATACTCCATGACCGCACTTCTCTCTATGGCGTCCTGTGACGGATACTGAGCCCCAAGCTGTCTGTTGACCTGTTCCGCAGGAGCTCTGAGAACGTAGTCAGGATCTGAGTTGTCCCCTGTGAAGAAATATCCAAGTGGATAATCAACAACATCCTCCTCGTCATCTTCTGCACCATAAGTGTAATCCAGATAAGAATATACCGTATCGTCATCCCCACCTGCTATGACTGAGGTATAACCAATGTAATACATGTTGCGGACTGCATTGTCAGGTCTTGACACAAAGTTGATAAACGCCTCGGCCGCCTGCTTTCTGTCAGCGTCACCGTCTATTCCATTTTTCAGCATGACCCATCCGTCAAAGTACAGATTTGTGCACTCCTCAGGGACCGCAAAGTCAAGCTTCACACCATCCTCCTCAGCCTGATCCATGGCATAAACTGCATCTCCTGACCACTGGTAATTCGCGACAACCTTTCCTGTTATCATGTCTGCCTTACCGCTGTCAGTCTCAAATGAATACACATTATCCTTTATGTCCTGAAGAAGATCCTGTGACTTTGCTATAGTCTCAGGACTGACATCGTTCATGATATCCTTGAGCTGCTCTGAGTAATCATCCTGAGCCCTGAATTCAGTGTCCATCAGCTTGTCTCTCTGCAGTGCTCCGACTGCGGCAAAGTAGGAATCTCTGACATTGTCTTTTATGGTGATCTGTTTTGCAAACTTAGGGTTGTTGAGGACTGTCCATGTTCCCGCCTCGTCAGCAGTCATCTTCTCCGGATTGTACAGAATTCCCGTAATTCCAAACATGAAGCCAGCCGCATATTTGCTCCAGGTCTCACCATTTATCTCATGAGTCTCAAATGTATCTCGAATATATGGCGACACACCATTTATATAATAATTCTTGTCGTTGTTCTCATCGAAAAAGCCATCAGATAAAGGCTCAAGCTTGTTCTCAGACATAAGCTTCATGATCATGTACTCCGAAGGACATACAAGATCATACACATCGCCGAGAGTCAGCATATTATAGAGATCCTCATTGGTGCCGAAGCACGAATACTGAACATTCACCTTCACACCATAATTCTCGTAATACCAGTTCTCGAAATCCTCCACCATGGAATTCTCACCAAATATAGTTGTTCCATTGTCCAGTTCCAGGGCTTCGTCTTCATCCCAGCCACCCTCGTCAATGTACTCTTCCCAGCTGCACACCCTGAGAGTGACCTCTTTTTCAGTAGCAGATGCGCCGTCACTCTTGACAGAAGCAGCATCTCCTATATCCTCCGCTGCCATTACCGGCAGCATCTGTCCGGCAAGCAATGAAACAGCCATGACTGCTGCCGCCAGCTTTCTGGAAATCGAACGTCCAAAACATATATGTCTTATCATCGCTCCACCTCCTTCTTTCTTCCGGCCACATTCATAGCCACAACGATTATGACAACCAGTGCAAAAATGACTGTTGAGAGCGCCCACAGGGCTGTCTTAACTTCCGTCTGTGAACCCTTTGTCGCATTTACAACGTAAGTACTTATGGTGTCAAATGTCGCAGGCTTGGTGTATGTCGCGATGAAGTAATCATCCAGTGACAGTGTAACAGCCAGCGCAAATCCCGAGATAATACCCGGAAGTATCTGAGGTATCACTACCTTTGTGAGTCCCTGGAAAGGTGTAGCTCCCAGATCTAACGCAGCCTCATACAGACTGCTGTCCATCTGCTTGAGCTTTGGCACTACCGACAGATATACGAAAGGTGCCGACAAAACCACATGGCCGATGACAAGCGGAACATAGCTGTCCTTGCTCATGCCGAATGCAACTATGAGCAGTATACATATAGAGAAACCTGTCACAACATCTGCATTTACAACAGGCACCTCATTCATGGCATTTATCGATGCTGAAGCCCATTTTTTTGAATAAAAAGCACCTATGGCACCGAGTGTTCCTAGAATGGTTGCTATCAGTGCTGAACCGGCAGCCAGAAGAACAGTTCCAACGATCATTGACCTCAGCTCATCTTTGGTGAACAGAGTCACATAATTGTGGAGCGACCATCCGTGAATGCTTCCGATATTTGCCGATGTCGTAAAGCTGTACACAGCCAGTATCAGTATAGGCATATATATGAGAAGCAGCATAATGCATATAAATATAATCTTAGACCATTTCTTCATTATAACAACGCACCTCCTCTGCTTCCACCGTCGTCATCCGTGTACTTGTTTGTCACAAGTGTGAATACAAGTATTATCACAAGAAGGACGAGTGCTATCATGGAACCGCCGTTCCAGTTGTATGCTGAGAAGTAGCTTCCTATCAGACTACCCATGATGTATGTGCTGTTGTAAAGCATGTCAAGCACAACATAGTTAGTCATAGATGGTAAAAATACCATAACTATTCCGCTGACGATTCCCGGAACGGTGAGCGGAAGTGTGACCTTGACAAATGTCTGGAAGCTATTTGCCCCAAGATCCACAGCAGCCTCCATAAGACTGCCATCAAGCTTCAATATGGTTGTGTATATAGGAAGTATCATAAATGGCAGGAAATCATATGTCATTCCTATAACCGAATTGAGAAACGGGTGGAATGCCAGATTGCCCTCTATAACCGTGAGCACTTCCTTGAGTGCTGTGATCCTCAGTGTGAAGTTGATCCACATCGGGAGCACGAACATCATGACAATTACCGATTTCCTTTTCATCTCACTTCTCGCAAGTATATATGCGATCGGATATGCCAGCAGCAGACACACCAAAGTAGTCGCTATGGCAAGCAAAAAGCTGTATGCCAGAGTACCTATGGTGTTCGGGCTGGTAAAGAATCCCGTCAGATTGTCAAATGTAAACCTGCCCTCGCCGTTGGTGAAGGCATAATAAATAATTACAAACAGTGGTGCAACTACAAAGCATATGAGAAATAATGCGTATGGGATGCCCAGCTGTTTTCTTGAAAAACGTAAGCCGTTCATGTTCATCCCTCCATCTATTTCTTAAGTGAAAACTTCATCTTATCCTCTGGAATTATCAGGCTGACTCTGTCCTCCATGTTCCACAGGTACTCGTCATCCACGATAAAGTCCTCCTCATTGTCAGTTCTCACCACATAGCTGTAGTGGTCTCCCTTATATATAAGATTGATGATATGTCCGCAGATTATACCAGCTTCCTCGTCATCACTCATGTCGATATCCTCTGGAAGTATAGATACTATTACCTTGATCTTCTCACGGTCTATCGCCTCACCATTTGCATCCACCAGCACGCCATCCTTCATGGCTGAACCCGGAACGATCTCCGTGAGGTCGCATGATACCTTACCGTCAAATACGCCGAGGGCATAATTTCTATTGACTGAGCTCTCAATCTTGTTGATTGCAGTCTCCGATATCATGATGTGTATTCCATCAGGTTCAACATTGAGGCCAACCTTGTCTCCAACCTTGGCGGACTTTGTGGTCTGAATAACTATCTCATTCCTTCCGGACTCAACGGTGATCTCATAGTGTACACCCTTGAACACAACAGATGTCACAACTCCCTTTACAGCGCCCTGTTCAGGTGTAGTGATCATCACATCTTCCGGTCTTACTACGGCATCCACCTTTGTTCCAATCTCCACGTCATCCAGACAGACAAATTCTGCACCACAGAATCTTACCTTTAACTTGCCCGTCATAATTCCGTTGAAGATGTTACTCTCGCCTATGAAATCCGCAACAAATGCATTCTTTGGCTCATTATATATATCTTCAGGAGTTCCTATCTGCTGTATCTCACCCTCGCTCATGACAACTATCTTGTCTGACATGGTGAGTGCTTCCTCCTGGTCATGTGTTACATAGATAAAAGTGATTCCCAGCCTGTCATGCATTCCCTTGAGCTCTATCTGCATCTCTTTTCTCATCTTGAGATCCAGTGCGCCAAGAGGCTCATCCAGAAGAAGTATCTCTGGCTCATTGACAAGAGCTCTCGCTATAGCTATTCTCTGCTGCTGTCCACCCGAAAGCGTGGCGACTTTTCTGTCCTCAAAGCCCTCAAGGTCAACCATTTCAAGGACCTTCTTGACCTTCTTCACGATCTCTGCCTTAGGAAGCTTCTTGAGCTTGAGGCCAAATGCTATGTTGTCAAAGATATTCAGATGTGGGAACAGCGCATACCTCTGAAAGACCGTGTTGATAGGTCTCTTATTTGGTGGAAGCTTGCTGATATCCTGTCCATTCAGTAATATCTCTCCTGAAGTAGGAATCTCGAATCCTGCTATCATTCTAAGTGTCGTGGTTTTTCCGCAGCCTGAAGGGCCTAAGAACGTGACGAACTCGCCTCTCTTCACTTCGAGGTTAAAGCCGTCAACTGCTGTGAATCCATTGTCATAGGTCTTGACAATGTTTTTCAATTCAATGATATTGTTGGAATTATTGTTGTTTTTTTCCATTTATTTCCTCCTTAAGTATCATGACATACTCCGTCACTTACTTACAGTGCCCCAACAAAGCGCATTTGTCATCTGCCATTCCAAATGGACGACAAGAGCGACCGCCCCGCCGTCAGCGGACAACAAATCCACGCTCCATGTATCACTGCTGTATATCTCACCAGCCCGGGGAGCAAATAACGAAAAGCCTATCTGATAGCTCTCCTCGCATGAGCACAACTTTATCTTGCCCTCATACTGTCGGGGAATCAAAAACATGTTAAGAAAAAACCCCTTTATGATACCGGGTGATGGCATGGATCACGGTTAGTAGCCCTATCCACCTGCCTCTCCATGTCGAGATACATTTTAAGGCACGGTATCCAGGGTAAAATAGCTAACAGACTTCCTATTTTTCCCAAAATCCATGAAGATCATTCTGCATTTTATGCAGAAAAATCGACCCTGTCTCCAAACATTCCGCATATTCGCGGCTGCATCCCTGCAATTTGAAACAAAGTCGATTTATTCTAACATATAATCATTGGTAATGATATATATTTTCATTTAATTCTTTAACAAAACAGGTCGTTACCTGCTATTTCATTCTGAACAATTCCGGAATGACTCAAGAGGCAGTCACATTTTACTGAATCCGTCAAATCCGAATCGCTATTCAAATAATAGCTAATAAATTCTAGATCAGAAGTACCGCCAACTGCACCAGTGCTGACAGCCATATGAGAACCACCAGATATATCTTTGCCGCTTTTGTCATGCCGAACCTCCACACACATCCCTTTTACAACTTGTTATTATTATGTTCTACGAGAGGGATTTTATGCCTGAACAGGCACAAGTTTACGCAAAAATCATCTGATGATACTTCTTTCCGTTTTCCCATATTTCCATGTATATACATACGTAAGCTTCATCTGCCCGTGCTCTGACTGCCATTCAAGATGTCCGTCTTTCATCCGAAAATCTATGCCCAGCTTGTCCGTGTCTATCTCTCCTGGCTGGTATGTTCCATCTTGACCGTCACGAGATACATCGCCGATACCAGCGACCTCGTATCTCACCTTCTCAACATCCGCCTCCACCTGCGCTTTGGCCATGTAACCAGCCGCAGAAAACATAGCCAGATCAAAAATCACGGATACAAAGCCAGCCAAAAGTACAGTCATTATCTTCTTAAACAGATAGGTCCTTACCTTTCTGTCATCGACTGGTTCAAGCCTTCCTCTATATCTTCTATTGTCAGACTGCCTATAATATACAACTGCCCCAGCCACCCAGAATACAGCAACAATACACAGACATATTCCAGGAAGCGACACTCCGGGGAGCCAGCGCCACCACCCTACATAATACTTTATGACCACCACCGCAAAACAAAGTGCACATGCAGCCGTGATACATGCTGATATCACGCTATCCCTGTCCCTTCCATCAACGATGCAATAATCTTCTCGTTCTCTCGGCAGATTTTCCAGCACACAATTATATTTCCTTCTGTCGTCTGGGACCTCATATCCGGCCTTGATCAGTTCTCTCAGGTACAGCCATGCGTCCAGGTAGGCAAGCCACAAACCAGCCATAGGGCAAAATGTAATAACGCTGGTCACCATCATAACATCGCAAAATGTACTGACAACATCATCAAAAAACACACCACAGATCATTCCTGCAAGTGTAGGAACAGATACCACCACCGCGGTGATCAGAATTATACGCATTACGCGCCTGTCATATTTTATCTTCATACGACTTCACCCCATTTTTGAACATCAAATAACTTACTATCTCTTACATGCACTACATCAATGCCAGCCCCACAAACATTTTAACTGCTGTCTCTATGATCTCATCCGGGAACTCGAATCCCGCCGTATGGAGCTGGGCATGATCCTCACCATCGCCTACGCCGAAGAATGCTCCCATTGTCTCCTGCAGATAGTATCCGAAGTCCTCCGACCACCTCATCGGCTCAGCGAGTTCTGTAACCACAATATTCTGGTCAGCAGCACATTTTCTCAGTTTGTCCACATTCACAGCATGATTTTCCGTTGCCGGGAACCGCTCTATCTCCTGTATATCAAGGGTGAAGCCCCCATCGTCCGCAGTATTTTGTGCAATCTGCTTTATCTCATCCACATACCCGGCAAATACCTTTTCTCTCTCAGCCCTCACCGTCATGCGCAGCGTTCCTTCTGATGCAGCCACACCGTAATTGGCACTTCCAATATCCATTCCGATGAGCGTCATCCTGACAAATCCCCTGCTGCGGTTGTACTCCTCCGTAAGCTTCTCTATCTCCAGCAGCAGCCTGGCAAGCGCAGGCCCCGGATTCTTTCCCGCCTCAGGATATGCCGCATGGCTGGCTGTCCCTATCATATGTATCTCAAGCCCCGTTGATGCGCATGCAAATGTTCCATCTATCGTCAGCACATGATTTCTCGGATATCCTGGTATGTTATGAAGTCCGTAAATCTCACCTATATTCTTCTCAATTATAAGATCTCTGCACAGCCTTGCCCCGGCACCAATCTCCTCGCCTGGCTGGAAAATGAAATAGACGTCCCTGTTAATTATCTGATTCTGGCTTGCACGGGACAACCAGGCCGCAGCCCCACATAATATACTGCTATGTCCATCATGCCCGCAGTAATGTCCCGGCTTTCCATCCTGCCCACACACTGCATCCATGTCTGCCCTGAACGCGATCGGCGTTCTTTCTTCATCCCCTATTATGTCATAAGAAGATTTCAGCACCGCATAAAACCAAGCACCTCTATCCACGATCTCAAGGTCAGTATTCTCCCTGAGAAACGACATGAGCATCGCCTTAGTCCGCATCTCATGCATCGAAGCCTCAGGAATGCTGTGAAGCCTGCGTCTGAGGTCATATATCTTTGTCATAAGCTCTTTGTCAATTTCCATAACGCCTCCGTGCTCCTTCTCATCTATCACAGCCCAAGACACATCCTTATAATACCGAGTATCAGCATATGCACTGGATAGAACAGGTAATTCACCAGCTTATTCTGCCTGCCGCGCTTGCCATTGTATGTCAAAGTCAGTCCAAACCCCAACAGTGCCCACGGTTCCTTGAACATCGCCAGGTAGCAGAACGGTATTGCAATTGCGGACTTTTCATGAAATATATACAGGAAATATCCTATAAGTATGGCGTGGTAGTCATAATCAACCGCAAGATTCATCGATATAAGACACACTATGGCAACTATCGGTATCGTTGCTATAAACCATACTGCCTTGGGAAGCTTCTCCATTTTTTTCCTCAGCACATCAATGATCCATATCATTGCCAGCACCATCGCCAATGTAAACATAATATTATTTGCATTCCATTCAAAGAATACGCCACTGGAGAACATGTCATAAGGGATCTCAGATATCACGCCAAATATAAGCAGCATTCCAAGATACTTCCACTTGTTTCTCGTATGAAAATATCCTTCCACCAACATATATATGAATATCGGGAAAGCTATCCGCCCCAGGACATCAAATACATCACTTACAGCCGATATTATTCCACCATCCAGATACGGATACAGCAATGTCTTATTCGTATGATCTATGAGCATTGAAATGAACGCTATATACTTAAGCTGTGCTCCGGAAAGCAGACCTATTCCGTTCAATGTTATTTTTCTGCACGTTTCACAAGTTGCACCCTCTGCCTGCTCAAAGTTATTTTCTATTTTATAATTATGAACTTTCATGCAATTTCTCCTTTGTTTTTCCAACATTTACTGATGTTTTAGTCCTAATAAGTACAGTAGTCGTTTTTAGGCCCCCGCACTGATGCACTACCACACTTTTCAACTGTGTTTTCACTATAAGTATAACATAACTGCATTGAATAACAGAGCTTAACTTTTTTTCAATACGCTTAAATTTATGACATTGCGCATTTACATGTAGTCAGCATATTTGCTGGATAAATAAACAAAATACCAGTCTGCAAAATCAGATGTTTTTCTAATCTTTGCAAGCTGGTATTCGATCACCCTCTGTGTCAATCAGAGCATATGACCTATATGTTCAGATCGTATTTCTCCACCTCAAGTTCCACACATCCGTCAGTTTCAAATACAATAGCCTGAGCATTGCGCGGTGTATATATAACTGTAGACAGCACTTGTTCTCCATCATTTACAAATATCTCTATGGAATTCCAATCCATCACTATTCTCATTTTTGAAAGTCCATTGCCATTCTTGATTTTGACCTTGCGCACACAGTTTGTATCACGTATCCATCCCGCAAATGTTCTGTCTATCTCAAGCATTTGTGCTCCCGGGGTATAGCTGACATTGGTTTCATGAATCTCATTCTTTGCAAAGTGCATTGTAAAATGTCCGCATTCAGCTTTCTTTATATCAACTGTCATATCGATAACTCTGCCGTTAATGCCTTCATATGTCTTCTCACCACGCAAAGTATCATTAACTACCAGCTTGTTCTGCCTGTATCCACAAAGCTCTCTGACCGGAGTCTGAATCAGCTTGCCGTCAGAGATCATTAGTTCTCTTGGAACTGACATCATACATGCCCACTTCTGTCCACGTGGCAGCGTATTTACGCTGTCCCAAGACTGCATCCAGCCAATCATCACCCTTCGGCCATCAGGTGTTCTTATAGTCTGTGGTGCATAAAAATCAAATCCACTGTCCACAGATACTGCTTTTTCATACTTGAAAATATGTTTCTCTTCATCCACATCGCCTGTGAAGAATACCACGTTATTTCCATTGTGAAACTCTCCATCTGCTGACATGTCCTGTGGGGATACTATAAGCACCTTATGTCCATCCATCTCAAAATAGTCTGGGCACTCCCACACTGCGCCAAATCTGCCTGTTTCATCCTTTGCAAATACTGATTCAAATTTCCAGTTGTACATATCATCTGAAGAGAACAGTACAACCTGAGGGATTCCATCATATGTCCGGTTTCCAGCCAGCATATAGTACCTGCCGTCCGCATCCTTCCAGACCTTCGGATCTCTGAAATCAGCACGGCTGCAGTCCTCTGGCATGATCTTCCCATCAACAACAGGATTGCTGGATATTTTTTCATAACTAATTCCATCGCCTACAGCCATACACTGGTTTTGTATAACATTCTTAGTTCCATCAGCCAGTTTTTCCTCAACTACTCCTGTATAGAACAATACATGCTTCCCGTCATTCTCTATTGCAGTTCCTGAAAAGCACCCAAATGCATCATAATCCGAGTCAGGTGCCAGTGCTGTTGGAAGCTCCTCCCATCTTATAAAATCATCTGAGGTGGAATGTCCCCAGTGCATAGGTCCCCACTCCGTGCTGTATGGATGGAACTGATAAAACAAATGTGCCTTTCCTCCATATATGGAAAATCCATTAGGGTCGTTTAACCAGCCCACCGGAGTTGTAAGATGGAACTCCGGCTTGTCTGCTCTGTCTACTCTGTTCTTTTCTATATATTCATCTGCCTTCTGGCATGTATACATACTGTGACCTCCTTCTGCTTGATTAGATTGTTTTTTCGGTTGTGCTGTCAAAGAAGTGCAGCTTATGTGGCATGAATACGAACGAAACCTTGTCGCCTATCTGGCTTATCTCATACTTTGATACTCTTGCAACAGTCTTGCTTCCCGCAAACTGGAAATACAGATTATTTTCATTTCCCGTCCACAAGAAGATCAAACCGCCCACACCCCTTTATTTATCTGAGGTGTGGGCGGTTTTTATCAAAACTTTTGTCCTATAAGTTTAAATATCATTCTGTCTGCTGCGCATGCTCGAACTGATGCTCTTTGTAGTGATGAGCCTCCTCCAGCATCATGTCCTTGACCTTCATAAGTCTGACCTGGGTGCTTCGCTCATTCTCATCAAGCTTCATGCTTATATACTTTATTCCCTCCCGAGTCTCCGGGATGATAACATGCTCAAGAGCATTTACACGCCTTCTGGTCTTCTCTATCTCCGCTGCGAGCATCTGGCAAGACTTCTCCACCTCCGCCAATCTCAGCATATCAGGAAGTATATCCGAGAGGGACTTCACTGCATCGTCCAGCTCTCCAGATGTAAATGCAAATCCATACGAATAGATGTCATTTGAATTTGCGCTTTTCGTCTTATAGTCGTACACAGGAATATCAACACTCATTACATTCCTATCGCCAAGGGCGATCCGCACCTCCTGCTTCGGAGCCATGAGCGCCGTACTCAATGTCTGCTCATTCATACCCGCCTTCGCTATTACAAAGCCTGTGTTGGCAGCTTTGATGCCAGCCTCAACCTTCTTTCTCAGTTCCATATTCTCTCTTGCCATGTCAAGGAACTGCCTCATCAGCTCATCTCTTTTATCTTTCAGGAGCTTATGGCCTCTGGATGCCGTGACCAGCTTCTTCTTAAGCCTTGTCAGCTCCATTCTGGTTGGATTAACCACAACATTAGCCATCTGTCTTCTCCTTTCTTCCAAATATATTTTCATGCTACTTGACATGTATTACAAAGACAACGTGTATATGGCAATTTTGCACGAATGCTTTAAATATATAGCAATCCACTGCATTACCATGGGCAGGACATTTGAGCCCGCCGGTACTCAGCGAGCATGCGAGCGCTAGTACCGCTGCAGGGTGAAACGAGCGAAAGCGCTCCTGCTCAGGTATGCAGTCGAATGCTATATTCCACAATCTTCCCACAAAATTGCCTACCCACTACTTTCCGTAATACATGTCAAGCCACTTGTCGTCGATACGTTTCAGCTCGGCTCTAGGAAGAATGGAGAGAAGCTTCCAGCCTATGGCAAGTGTCTCCTCAATACTTCTGTCGGTGCCGTACCCCTGGGATACATACTCCTTCTCAAATGCCTCTGCAAACTTTGCATATATGATATCTATATCCGAAAGTGCCGACTCACCCAGGATAGTCATGAGCTCCTTGGCATCCTTTCCTCTTGAATAAGCTGCAAATAACTGGTTCATGGTGCTGGCATGATCTCCTCTGGTCTTGCCCTCACCTGTTCCCTTATCCTTAAGTCTGGACAATGATGGAAGTACATCGATAGGCGGTGTGACTCCCTTTCTGTACAGCTCTCTTGAGAGAATGATCTGTCCCTCTGTGATATATCCCGTGAGGTCTGGTATAGGATGAGTCTTGTCATCCTCAGGCATGGTCAGGATCGGTATCATGGTTATACTTCCATTCTTACCCTTCTGTCTTCCGGCTCTCTCATACAGAGTTGCCAGGTCAGTGTACATGTATCCAGGATAACCACGGCGTCCCGGAACCTCTTTTCTTGCGGCTGATACCTCACGAAGTGCATCCGCATAGTTCGTGATATCCGTGAGGATTACCAGAACGTGCATGTTCTTCTCAAATGCAAGATACTCAGCGGCGGTAAGTGCCATTCTAGGTGTGGCGATACGCTCAACCGCAGGATCATTTGCCAGGTTGATGAAGAGGACTGTTCTGTCTATGGCACCAGTCTCCTTGAAGCTCTCTGTGAAGAAGTTTGCCTCCTCAAATGTGATACCCATGGCTGCAAATACGACGGCGAATGGCTCATCTGTTCCGCGCACCTTTGCCTGTCTTGCTATCTGTGCTGCAAGCTGGCTGTGCGGAAGTCCTGAAGCCGAGAATATCGGCAGCTTCTGTCCTCTTACCAGTGTGTTCAGTCCGTCTATGGCTGATATACCTGTCTGAATGAACTCAGACGGATAGTTCCTGGCAGCCGGATTCATCGGCAGACCATTGATATCTCTTCTCTCATCAGGAAGTATCTCAGGACCGCCATCTATAGGTCTTCCAAGTCCGTCAAATACACGGCCAAGCATATCTTCTGATACGCCGAGCTCCATACTCCTTCCAAGGAATCTTACTTTGCTGTTTGAAAGATTGATACCTGTCGAGTTCTCAAAGAGCTGTACCAGGGCATCCTCACCATTTATCTCAAGGACCTTGCATCGTCTGATCTCGCCGTCCGCCAGCTCAATCTCACCCAGCTCATCATAAGCTACATTCTCAACTCCGTGCACCAGCATCAGAGGACCCGCAACTTCCTGTATAGTTCTATATTCCTTTGGCATAGTCTTAGTCCTCCTTCTCTATAGCTTCCTGAAGCTCCTTGTCAAGCTCCCTGGATATCTTCTCGTACTCTTCATCCACATTCTCAGGAAGCACATATTTGAATCGTCCGATCTTTTCTCTGATCGGCATGTTCAGAATATTTCTTATGCTTGCTCCACCGGCCAGCGCCTGCGCTGACTCCTCATAAAATGCCATGATGAGCTCCATCATCAGAAACTGCTTGTGAAGCGGTGTGTATGTGTCCACATCATGGAATGAGTTCTGGTGAAGAAAATCCTCTCTGATGGATCTCGCCGCCTCCATCTTCAGTCGGTCTCCCGCTGAAAGGGCATCCATACCTACCATCTTAACGATCTCATCGAGCTCTGCCTCCTCCTGAAGCAGGGTCATCATCTTCTGTCTGTCGACCATGAACTTTTCATTTACATTTTCCTCGAACCATTTGCCCATATTGTCCACATACAGAGAGTATGAAGTCAACCAGTTGATGGCAGGAAAATGTCTCTTGTACGCAAGCGATGAATCCAGTCCCCAGAATACCTTGACGATTCGAAGTGTTGCCTGTGAAACCGGCTCGGAAATATCACCACCCGGAGGAGAAACCGCACCGATAACCGACAGTGCACCGGTTCTGCCCTCGCTGCCGAGAGCCTTGACCATTCCGGCTCTCTCGTAGAACTGTGCAAGTCTTGAACCGAGGTAAGCAGGGTAACCCTCCTCACCAGGCATCTCCTGCAGACGTCCTGACATCTCTCTGAGCGCCTCAGCCCAACGCGATGTGGAATCCGCCATGAGTGCCACCGAGTAACCCATATCACGGAAATACTCAGCTATAGTTATACCCGTATATATAGATGCCTCTCTGGCCGCAACCGGCATATCCGATGTGTTGGCTATGAGGACTGTTCTCTGCATGAGTGAATGTCCGGTCTTCGGATCCTTCAGCTCTGGGAACTCGTTCAGAACATCTGTCATCTCATTTCCACGCTCTCCGCATCCGATGTAGACAACGATATCCGCCTCAGCCCACTTTGCAAGCTGATGCTGGATAACTGTTTTGCCGCTTCCGAAAGGTCCGGGAACCGCAGCCACTCCTCCCTTTGCTATAGGGAAGAATGTATCTACAACTCTCTGTCCTGTGATAAGTGGCATGATCGGTGGTATCTTTTCCTGATATGGACGGCCCTTACGAACCGGCCACTTCTGCATGAGTGTCAGCTCCCTGTCACCCTTGTCTGTCTCAACCACACACACAGTCTCCTCAACTGTGAATTCTCCTGCCTTTATCTCTTTGATGGTTCCTGTCACACCATAAGGCACCATGATCTTCTGTGTGACGACCACAGTCTCCTGAACTGTTCCTATCACATCGCCTGCCGACACCTTATCACCTACCTTGGCAGTCGGCACAAATGTCCACTTGACATCTCTCTTCAGCGATGGAACTTCAACTCCTCGTTTCAGGTTATTGCCACATATCTTCATGATATCATCCAGCGGTCTCTGGATTCCATCGTATATACTGCTTATAAGTCCCGGTCCCAGCTCAACCGACAGAGGCATTCCCGTTGACTCCACCGGTGCTCCCGGTGCAAGTCCTGATGTCTCCTCGTATACCTGAACTGATGCCTGATCTCCGTGCATCTCTATGATCTCGCCGATAAGTCTGCTCTCACTTACACGCACCACGTCGTACATATTTGCATCACGCATGCCCTCTGCGATGACCAGTGGTCCGGCGACCTTCTTAATCTTTCCTGTAGCCACTTAACAGCTCACGCTCCCTTCTATTTGTATGCTCCACTACTCTTCATTAAATAAAATATCCGAGCCTACAGCCTGCTCAACGGATTTCTTTACTCCCGCTATTCCGGCCCCTGTATTGCCAGATATCCCCGGTATGAGAATGATCGCAGGCTTCATAACCTCTCTGTATCTGTCTATCTCTTTATTGAGATCCGAAGCCAGTGCCTCGGTCATATATATGACTGCATAATCGTCCTCCGCCAGCCTTTTCAGCAACGTGACCCCATAATCCAGATTATCTACAGGGAATGTATCCAGGCCCAGAGTTGCAAATCCGTATATACTGTCATAATCGCCCATAACAGCTATCTTATACATACATCTCCCTTACCCTTTCCCTGATAGCCTCCTCCGGAAGCTGGTTCAGCTTGCATGTCAATATGATCCTGACTGTCTTTATCTCGTTGAGCCTCGCCAGAATGTACGCCACTATCGGTCCCACCGTAAATGGGTTGTACTTCTGAGGCTTTATCGTTTCTATGATACGGTTGTCACACCATCTCTCAAATGCCGATGCCGACTCAGAAAGTGCCTCTGCCCCACCAGCGTATGCTGTATCTGCAAGGTATCTCTCTATCTCCTCCATGCCAGCCACCGCAGCCGTCGCCAGCCTGTCAATATCCAGAGTGTTGCACTCCGCCATGGCTCTCTTCATGAAATTCTTGTTTTTGCCTGTCTTCATGGATCTCACCGCTATCTTGATATCTGCAACAGCCACCGTCGTCTCTGCATAATCCCTGAGCAGGCTGTCATCTGCCTTCTTTGCAGCCTGCATGATCGCCAGCAGTGTTCCTCGATCTATCACAGCATCGCACATCTGTCCATCTCCAGCCTGTGCCATACAGTCCCAAGCCTCCCTCGCGCAGTCTCTCATGTGTTCTGGAAGTCTGTCCCACGCCTTGTCACTTACGATGGACAGCATCTTCTGACCGTCTATCTCGGCATTGTCGAAGAACACATGGGCAGGAGTCTCCCCGGCAACCACAGTCTTGATCGCCGCCTTGAGGTTGTGATACAGATCTGGAAGTCTTATGACATCGAACACGGACATATCATCCACCATCTCAGCCACAGCAGCCCACGTCTTGTCAGTCTCCGCCCTAAGTATGTCATTTTCATCCATACTGGCTTTATCACTATCGCCCCAGCCCTTCTCTATGATGAACTGAACCGCCTTCTTGTAGGAATCCGTGGCCACGAGCTGTTCTATGACTGCCTGACTCATAAGCGTCATCTCAAGTGCCCTGATCCTGGCAACTGCATATATATATTTGTCTGCCATCTGCCTACCTCCAGCTATCTGTTATCAACAAATAATAATTCATTTACCTTGTCTGCCAAATGTTCTCTGTTCGCGTCCAGCATTGCTCTGAATGAACAGTTTTCCTCGATTCCTCCGTAGATCAGGATAAATCCTCCATCTATATCACAGTTCCCATTGGACACCTTAAGGCTTCCTCCGTGAGCTGCAGCTATCTGCTCTATCTGCTTCTCAGTCTGTGGTGTAAGTCGTTTTCTGTCTTTCCCAGAGAAACATATCTCTCCGCTTTTCGGCTGTACCGACTTCTCCAGACATTTGACGATCACCTGGAAATACTCCTCATCCGGGAGCGCCACCATTGCGTCATATGCCTTATCCAGCATATTTCCAATTATGGACTGCTTTGCCGCAAGTATCGCCTGTCTCTTCTTAAGTTCTGATGAGGACTTTGCCCTGAATGATCCGGACTTTTCTGCCTGGGCAACCTTCTCTCTGGTCTCCTCATTCATCTTATCCACAGTCTTTTTGGCATTTGCAATGATGGAATCCGCGTTTCTGGCAGCCTGAGCTTTGATCTCTTCAGCTTCCTTCTGCGCTTCCTGAAGGATCTGTTCTACGATTGTTTCCAATCCCGTCATAAAGTACATCCTCCTTACAAAAAGTTATAATTTGATTCCATTTACCGCAAGAATTGATACCAGAAGTGCAAGGATCGCATATGTCTCAACCATGGCTGGGAAAAGCATCGCCTTACCAAACTGATCAGGCTTCTTTACAACTATTCCAACTGCTGCAACTGCTGTCTTGCCCTGGTGCATTGCTGATACAAGACCAACTACCGCTATTGGAAGACATGCTGCAAGCATCATAAGTCCCTGTGCTACTGTGAGCTCCTTCGGTGTTCCTGAAAGGATTCCTATGTTGGACAATGCTATGAATCCAACAAGAAGTCCGTAGATACCCTGTGTACCCGGAAGAAGCTGGATGATAAGAACTTTTGCAAATTTGCTTGGATCCTCACTTACTACACCTGCTGCCGCCTGACCAGCAACTCCTACTCCATATGCAGATCCCATGCCTGCAAGAATTACTGCAAGCGCAGCTCCCACTAATGCCAAAACCGTTCCCATTGTCATAATATTTTCTCCTCCTAAAATTGGTTTCTTATTTCTGTGTTTCTGTACCACTTACTATATCAACGTACTTCGTATTCTCTCTGAACGGCCTGAATGGATTGCCGCCGCCCTCGTAGAATTTGCCGAAGAACTCTACATACTGGAGACGGCATGTGTGCACGTATGCTCCCAGCATGTTGATCGCAAGATTGAACAGATGTCCTATTACAAATACGATGATGAACACTATGGCTCCGAATATTCCATCGCCAGCCATGCTTCCCATCTGGTTTATTACCTGTGCTATAACTCCCGTCGCAAGTCCCAGAGCAAGAAGCCTTGAGTACGACAGCAGATCTGACAGCCAGCCTGTCAGGTTGTATATGTCATACAGCCCAAGCGCAAGTCTGAGCACCGGATTCTTGTGGTCTCTTCCCGACATGAGCACGATGATCGCAGCTCCCACAATCGCCAGTCCGTAGCTTGTATTCTTAAGCCAGCCAGGGAAATTGAACTGCATCTGTGCTATAGATGCGAACAGCTCCGTCGGCATGAGCATCAGCACAAGTCCTGTAATGAGCATGAACCACGAAAGCACGTCGCATATGAATGATTTCACATCTCCCTTCTTCAGACACATATATCCCTTGAGTGCCAGTCCGCCGAACAAATGTATAAGTCCGAACAGCAAAGAGAATAACAAAAGCTTCATTGGGTCATCCAGCGGTGCAAACCATACCGGCTTGAACGTCACCTCGTGGTGGAAAAACGTCCTCGATACCACCGTTATCAGGTCTCCGAAAAAACCACCAAATAATATTCCCCATATCAGTGTGGATATACCACAGTACATGAACAGACGCAGGGACTTTTGAAGTCCGTTCTCCATCTTCGGGAATTTCCTGATCAAAATAAAACATGCCAGGAATATGATGAGTCCATACGCCGCATCGGACAACATGAGTCCGAACAGGAATATATAGAATATCGCCATCGGTGTGGTTGGATCCATCTCACCTTTTCCCGGAAGTCCAAATGACTCCAGTACACCCTCCGCCGATGCAAACATCTTCGGATTCTGAAGCTGTATAGGTGCCGCTTCATCCTCCGGAACATCATATACATCAGCCATCAGGCTGAAATTCTCATTGAGTACAGCCACTACCCTGTCTGCATCTCTCTCCAGCACATATCCCGATATGACAAATGTGCTCTTTGACTGGAGAAGGCTTCCAAGGACCTTATATTTATCCGCCCTTATGCGGTAATAGTCAGCCAGAAGTCTCAGCTTGTCTCTGTCATCAGCCATGGATACTAGTTCATTCTTCTTGTCCTCTATCCACTGTTCGAACTCCCTTATATCCGCCCTGTACTTATCCGTCTTCTGTTCAGGTGTTCTTTTGGAGAAATACGAAATTCTTGTAAATCCATGGGATCTCAATATCTCCTCCACCCTCTGTGATACAGTTTTAATGGCTATTGCCACCATACAAGTCTGGTCCTTATCAGATCCTACAACAGTGACTGTGTATCCCGCTATCTCCGGTTCCGCAGAGCTTATATACCCCTGAATATCCGTCTCCGTGAGCCCCGGTGGCATAGTTCCGATCATCACATCCGTCTTCTCGGTCCCTGTGGTATTGATCGGTATGTCCATATTCAGCCACGGCGCCAATCCGTCTATAGCCACCTGACATTTGACTATTCCCGCCTCACAGCCGGCTATGTCCTTGCTGATCTCCTGGATCTTTTTAACCTTACGGTTATAATCCCATCTTCCAGCTATGATCTCCTGAATGTCAGCCTCTGACGCCTCCTGCCGTCCTTCCAGGCTGGCAAATATGGATTTCTCCTCCGGAGCATATTTATCAATTATCTGTAAGGCTTCATCTGTATTCTGTACTCTCTTCTCGTACTTTGCTCTCTGGCTTGTGGTACTCATCTTCCTGAAGTCATCAGTCTCTTCGTTATCAGTCTGTATCTCAACCATTCCCAGCGACTGGAGCTTCTCAAGAATTGCTTTTCTGTCCCTCTTCATGGCACAGATCTCAATCTTCTTCATAGGAAGTACCGCCATACATTTACCCCCTTTCTTAAAATGCCTGCAGGGCTTTTCATCCCACCAGCTCTGCGATGATCATGGAAGTAACCTCGCCTTCCATGGACGCTGCACGTTCCCTGAGATGTGCGATCTCAGCGGTGGCAATATCCATCGCCTTCACCGTGAGCTTCTCCTCCTCAGATCTGCCGGCTCCCTCGGCACTCTTCATGCTTTCTCTCGAAGCTGATCCTGCGGCCGCGATCATATCCGCAGCCTCCTTCTTTGCAGCAGCTACTGTATAGTCGGCTTCTTCCTTGGCCTTGCGAATGATCTCGTCAGCTTCAGACTCTGCATCGGTTATCTTCTTCATAGTCTCCTGCAGCATAACATTCCTCCCTTATAAAAATTTATGAGCAGACTCAATTCCATAAACACTTCATCAAAGCATCACTTTAGATTATTATGTCAAAACTCAAGTAATATTATTTTATAATGAGTTGGCTATATTGTAAATAAACATTTTGTAAAGTTTGTACAACCCCCTTGATATTTTTTTATTGTTAATGTACAATGTGACTATGTTGATAATACTTATGTTTATCCATTAATCATTTTTCTTCCTTTTAACGCGGTTATATGTCGAACAAATGATGCAGTTTGACGAAAACCGTATAAAAAAAGATCCCATGACAGTCTTGACCATACTGTCATGGGATTCTTTTTTGAGTATGAACGGGGTCCCCCTTACGGCATAACTTATTATACTACTCAATCATTCCGATTCTTCTTACGTGACGCTCATCATTTGAGAATGGTGTGTCGAGGAATATGTCGACTATCTTAAGTGCAAGTCCAGGTCCTATGACTCTGGCACCCATAGCCAGCATATTTGCATCGTTGTGCTCTCTTGTCGCCTGTGCCGAGAAGCAGTCGTGGCAGAGTGCAGCTCTGATTCCCTTTATCTTATTCGCTGAGATCGATATTCCTATTCCTGTTCCGCAGATGATGATTCCCTTATCACACTCACCTGAGGCTACTGCCTTTGCTGCTGCCTGTCCATATACCGGGTAGTCAACTGACTCTGTGCTGTAACAGCCAAAGTTCTTGTACTCAAGGCCTCTCTCCTCAAGATGCTTTATAACCTCCTGCATAAGCTCATATCCGCCGTGGTCACATCCAAGTGCTATCATGTTCTGATTCTCCTTTTTATATAATATTTTTTTCGAAATTAACTAACAGCTTATTATCCTGTGTCCTGCAGCCTTGATGAGACGGTTCATGATGGCGTAGCCCATGTCCCCCTCCTCAAATGACTCGCTGTATATATACTGTGCACCTATGTCATCACAGGTTCTGAGCAGACTGTACAGTCCGGCAGACACAGTTATCTCGTTCTTCTTGCTTCCGGCATCGTATACGTTCTCGCATACTCCGTCATCATAAAGACTGACATTGTCAGTGTCACACAGTACCGCAGTCTTGTATCCCTGCGCCTTTTTCTCCGCAACAAGACTTCTTATCTTCTCAGCCGCAGCCAGTCTATCGCCCTCTACTATGCTGAGTTCTCCCTTTGGAGCATAGTGTGTGTACTTCATCCCCGGAGCCTTAGGTCTCAGAGCATTGTTCATACCTGTTATCGCCGGATCTATAGTCACATCGCCAACGATATCCCTTATCATCTCCGGAGTGATATATCCAGGCCGCAATATAGTCGGTCTGTCTCCGGTCATGTCCACTATCGTCGACTCTATACCGATTCCGACTGCCCCGCCGTCGATGATCATATCTATCCTGCCGTCCATATCCTGCTGCACATGCTGCGCAGTGGTCGGGGATGGTCGTCCGGACAGATTGGCACTTGGAGCTGCGATATACACTCCCGAATCCTTTATGAGCCTCATGGCAACCGGATGTGATGGCATCCTGATGGCAACCGTATCAAGTCCGCCAGTGGTCGTGTGCGGAACAACCTCTTTCTTGTTGAGTATGATGGTGAGTGGTCCCGGCCAGAATGCTTCCATGAGCTTCTTCGTGTCGTCACTTACTGTCTCCGCCAGTTCATACACGCTTGATGTCTCTGCTATATGGACTATGAGCGGATTGTCCGATGGCCGGCCCTTTGCCGCATATATCCGATGTGACGCATCCGGATTCAGCGCGTCTCCTCCAAGGCCATACACTGTCTCTGTCGGGAATGCTACAAGACCACCTCTCTTAAGTATCTCCGCCGCCTGCTCGTACATGCGGTCGTCATCCACTCCTGCTTTTGCAATTATAGTGTTCATCACTTTACCTTCTTCTATAATAAATTGTTATCGCTTCTATATTATTGCATATACGCCCATATTTTAGCCCAGCACTGCATGTGTGTCAAATGTTTAGGCTACATTTGGGTAACATATATCATATAACGTCCGCCGCCGTCATATAAAATAGTAATTACACTTCCCGGGTATCACCGATGCGTACTTCCACCAAATTATACATACTTGTATTTGCCATAATATTTGCAGTAATACTTCCTCCAATCCTCTGCTACATATTTATAGTCCGTCCCGCAGACCATACAGCCGGGCAGGATACTTCCACCAATACAGGAAATGAGCACACATCCACCGAAGGTTTGGACACCACAGATGCGGCAAAATCATTTACGATCCTCATCGATCCGGGACACGGCGGATTTGACCCGGGTAAGGTCAGCCCGGATGGGATCATGGAAAAGGATATAAATCTGGCCATCGCCTCAAAGCTGGCATCGGCACTTACGGATCAGGGATTTTCCGTGTATCTGACCAGAGACTCCGACAAGTCCCTGAACAGTGAAAATGCATCCAGCAAGAAGACTTCAGATCTGAAAGCCCGCACCAACCTCGCCACAAATGTAAACGCTGATCTCTACATCAGCATCCACCAGAACAGCTATTCAGCCGAGTATGTCCACGGAGCGCAGGTATTTTATTACTCCACTTCCTCCGGTGGTAAAGCCTTGGCGGAGTGCATCCAGGAGCATCTCATCTCCGAAGCCGATCCATCCAACACACGGGCGGCAAAGGGCAATTCCGAATACCTTGTTTTGCGGGAAAGTCCATGCACCGCCGTCATCGTTGAGTGCGGCTTTCTGAGCAACACAAAGGAATGTTCCGATCTGTGCAATGATGAATACCAGACCGCCCTAGCAAACGCCATCTGCAATGCAGTCTGTACATGGCATGAACAGCACGCCAAATAAAACCAGGAGCTCTGCTGTGACAGCGGCAGAGCCCCCCAAATAGATGTTAAGTGTAATTCTGTGCATATAATTATGTTCTATATGCTACTGCTGCCTTTTAACCCCCTATAGGCATCACCCCCAAATAGTTTATTTTTCCATCCCTGCCATGCAATGTAAAGACAGATGTGTTGTGATGTATTATTCTCCTTTTATGTGCCATGTGTCAGTTATGGAAATGTGTGAGCACTGTCATATCACTATCTCTGGGAATTGTATCTGAGACGATAAGAATCAGACAGAATTTGTAGAAAAATAAAGAAATGAGCTCATCTAAATATCCTGAGCACGTCCCGCTCACAACTCCACAATAACGCATAAAAAGCCATTTTCCAACCCCATTTGAGCATATTTTATGAAATTTTCATAAAAGTATACATAACGTAGAATTAGGGATATTTTTTCACGGAAAATTCCAATATTTTCTCCATATATCCTATTTACTTGCTTGACAAATGTGGTAAACTATAATACACATTTTAATACCATTAAATTATTGAAGGGGGTCGATTCTATGAAGATTGAACGTCTAAGTGAAAATCAGATAAGATGCACACTCAACAAAGCCGATCTCACCGAAAAGCAGCTCAAGATCTCCGAGCTTGCCTATGGCACACCGAAGGCAAAAGAGCTCTTCAAGGATATGATGCAGCAGGCATCTGTAGAATTAGGCTTTGAGGCTGACGACACTCCACTTATGATCGAAGCCATACCGGTATCACCAGATTGTCTCATACTCATTGTGACAAAGGTTGAAGATCCGGAAGAACTGGATACCCGCTTTTCCAGATTCTCAAAGACCAGCGAATATGATATTGATGACGATGACGAATACATGGATGATGATGACATAGATGACGATCTTGACGACAACGATGAGTCCAGGGATAACAACGGAACCATCGCAAGACTTGAGATCAGTGGATCCGGTTCCGTTCCACAGGGCGTAAGAGAGGCACTTGAGGGCATTTTCAACACCATATCCGGACTTGCCGGAACCGCAGGAGATTTTGCCGCTGCGGCAAATGGCAGCAATACATCATCTGATGACAGCACCACAGGCACTGCCGCCAGTACAACAGGCAGCACAAAGGAATCAGGTTCAGCAAGGGAGAGCATGTGCTCACTGTACATCTTTGACTCACTTGCAACCATCATAAGTGCAGCAAAACAGGTTGCTTCTTTCTACTTCAGCGAGAACTGCCTGTACAAGAATCCTTCCAACGGAAGATATTATCTGGTTCTCACGAACAGCAATAACACAAGCCAGGAATTTGTGAGAGTCTGCAATATCCTTGCAGAATACGGAACAGCACAGAAGCTCACATATGCCATGCCGGCACATTTCAAGGAGCACTTCACCGCTATTATGCCGGAGGAAGCACTTCAGACACTGTCAGCATTATAAGTAATAGCCAGAGATTCCGGCGCAGCAAAAAAGACGTACCGCACAAGCGATACGTCTTTTTGTTTTATATGTCAATATCATCATTCTCGATAACTGCTTTTGGATTGGTGTAGAAGAGCTCCGTCATGTAATCCTCTCCATACTTTCGCTCTATGTACTCAGCACACTCCCTGAGGTATGGTGCTTTATCCTCTGAATCCAATGCATCACTTGCCACAAAGTGAACAAGCTCTCCCTTGAGAAGCTTTCTCGAAAAATTCTTGATGTCATGTCCAAGATCTCCAACCACAGCCGATGCACTTATCTGTACATATGCACCAAACTGAATGAGCTCCTCGACCTTGTCCTCGTCTTCCTCAAGACATTCATACTGTTCTACATTGGCAACTATCGGTATATATCCGTCCATATTGATGTCTCTTATAGCTTCAGATATCGTCTCAAAATCCACATCGTAAGGGAATCTGATCATAACATACTTGCTGTCTGCCATGGAATCCAACTGACCAGATATGATCTTCTGGTGGTTCTCATCGTTATACTCTATCTCTCTTCCAAGATAGACTCTGTAATCCGGATCTATCTTCCCAGCTTCAACGTTGAGCTGTTCCACAAGTCTGTCCAGTTTGTCTCCATCCATTATCGGATTCTTCTTGTTGTATGGCGGGGTGGCAACTATCGTCCTTATTCCCTCATCATACGCTATTCTGAGCATCTCTGCCGCTTCCCGGAAATTATCCGGTCCATCCTCTGTTCCCGGTAAAATATGACAATTAATATCTATCAGTCCAAATATTCCCTGCCCGGGAGGATTTGTTCCGTCTGTCTTCATATATCTCTCCATCCTTTATAGTACACCTGGTTACTTTGGCAAGTATACTACTCAGCCTCCTTTTTTGCAAGATAATCATTGATCTCCTGCTCAAGCTCCTCTGCATCAAGTCCGTGAACGGCTGCTGCCTCCTCAAGACTCTCTCCTGCTGCTGCAAGGCATCCTATGCAATGCATACCTGCTGCCATCAGTATTGCTGCATTTCCTGCATCAACTGCAAGAATGTCATTTATAAGCATGTCTTTACTTATCTTTACCATTATTTATATCCTCCTTAGATTGCGCTCTTACTCAGCATTCACATTATATTATACCCAATTTTAAATGTCTATCCCTTTTATTGTTACTTATTGATAAAACCCGTTGTTGATAAATATTATTATCACTTGCTAATTAATGAGTTTTGTTTTACAATAAGCGTGTGATTATTTTTACTTTATAAGGAGGAAACAATTATGGCATTCGTTATTGGCGATTCATGTATCGGTTGTGGTTCATGTGCTGGTGCTTGTCCAGTAGGTGCTATCAGCGATAATGGCGGCGTATTTGTTATCGATGGTTCACAGTGTATCTCATGTGGTGCTTGTGCTGGTTCTTGTCCAGTAGGAACAATCGCAGAGGAGTAATCTACATGATCCGTAACATTCGGATCCATGCTAAGTAACTTATACTACAACTATTATAAAGAAAACGGAGCGGTAACTCGCTCCGTTTTCTTTTTATCTTTATTCCTCAACATAAGTGTAGGATTCATTGTGCCACTGGAGCATCATATCCGTATACTCATCTCTTGACACAACTATCTCCTTGTCCTCGACAGGATCATAATATCTTATATCTGCCTCATTATAGCTCACTATGAGAACATATCTGCCATCGCTTATCCTCGATATTACCGGTATTCCCGAACTCACATAACCGAGGAGCATATCCAGCGAAAGACCTGTAACATCTATGCCCTGTCTCTTTCCAAGAGAGTTAAGAGCCTCGACAGGATCTGTATACTGTGCTATATCATCCTCTGTCACCTGTACTCCCTGATACGTCAGAACCATGTACAGACAGTCGCCGAGTGACGCATCCACACTTCGTGTACTGCGATGGAATATTCCAGAGGCAATGGTGTTGTATTCCTGGCTCTCAGCCTGCCTGTATATTACCTCGCCTTCGCTTGACACCACTATACCTGATACAGACACTGCATAATTTATCGCATCACCCGCCACGTCATATATCTTTGAAAGTCCAAGATTGTCGTACACATGATAGGTCACCTTATCACGCACTACTGTCATTATCATACTTGCAGCATCAGGATCTATCTTTTCCTTTGTTATGTTCAGCGCCGGTATATAGCTCAGATACATATTTGACGGGACCGTAAAATACAGCCTGTCATATCCGGTTATGGATGACAGATGGGTAGTTCCTATCGTCTCCTTTGTATCGTCCTCCTTGAAGGTTATGAAATCATCGTCCACAGACTTGAATCCACTGTCGGATTTCTCTCCTCTTGTCAGATACAGCAGATTCGTATCCACATCAACCTGCATCAGATAATACCCGCTCTTTGCGTATTCCTTTATCTGCTCGCCATCGCTGTTTACTATATACAATCTGGATGCAGGTATGTTATCTCTGGACTCCTCGCTGTACCTCGTACCAACAAACGACTCGGCATCCACATCAACCTGCGCATCAGATATGCTTGACACTCCGTATACCATATCTGAGTCCTTAAAGCCATAGCATATCAGACATTCCCCTGCTCCGGCGGTTATCTCATAACTCTTTCCGGTATGCATATTCATCAGAGTCAGCTTTGTATTGCTGCTCTGGTCCTCGCTCTCTCCATACGCCATAACTTCCATGTTCACCGACACCTTGACATCGCTGGCTGACAGTCCCTCCGCAATATAAGACTGCTGTCTCGTCTTCATGTCCACGGCGTTCACCTTTCCGCCGAGCATGTAATAAAACTTATCTCCGTCGTAATATGTCAGTCTGGAGGTCTCGCTCTTCATAGCCTCATAAGGCACATTGCACTCGACGAACAGAAGCTCGTCCACCTCCAGAGTCGTATAATCAAATGTATACAGCGCAACTCCGAGCTTTCCCTCATGATCTCCGCTGTTCATATATCCATACACCGCAAATGTCATATTTCCATCTTTGTCAAAGCTTATGATGTTCATGTCATGGTCGGCGTAAGTGTTTGAATCATTTGCATGGTCATCCATTCCTGATCCGTACACCAGAGTTATCTGTCCATCGCCGTAGTCATACATCCAGAGCTGTCCATTTCTCACAAATGCGATCTTCTTGTTATCCTCTGTGTAGCGGTATTCCAGATCATCCGATGACACGATACCTATCTCATACACATTGTTTATGGCATCTATGCCGTCTTTGTCAAAATACTCGTCCACATATCTGTCATAGCTGAGCATGGTGATCTTCGGCTCAGTCTCCGTAACAGTATCTGCATCCTGTTCATCCGAATAGGCCTCATCATACGAAGCTGTTTCGTCAAAATATATTCCATCAGTGCCGGCTCCGTCCGCCTCATCAGTCTGGCTGGCAACAGGCACATCCTTGTAGCTGATCTTATAGAACTCCTTAACTGTATAATAGCTCATGACATCCTGCGATGTGATGGACATGGCTTTATATTCCATCTCGATCACCGCATAGTTGACATCTATCTCCTTTATATATGTGTTTACATCGCTTATAACCGTAGGCTTAAGTCCATCCCAGAGGAGATCCGAGTATGCATTTGCAAGATTCACATGTCCCAGTCCGTAGGAATCTCCCGTTCCGCCGCCCGTGTATTCCTGCTTGTAGGTTCCTATGACAGATTCCGACTCCAGCTTGTCAAATGCAAATGTCGCATCGTGGAAATCCTTTGCGGCATTCAGCAGTTGAGACTCATGATAATTGTCATTTACGACCACTCTGGTATAGTATGAAGCACTCCTGCCATCACCGCTCTTAAGCTTGACAACCAGCATATACTCCATATCCTGCTTGAGATCCATTCTCGCACTTATATCAAGCACATCGTAGCCATCAGTTCCCGAGGCCGCCTCCAGATCACCCTTCTCTATAAGGGAATCTCCGGATATCGACCTGATCTCATACGAATACGACGCATCCTTAAATGCATCATTCTCCACCATTATCTCAAGATTCTTATTCTCATCTATCGGCGTCACAGAGTCCCTGAGAAGTGTGAGGTCGACCTCCCCTGTATAACCATGCATACAATTGAGAAGCGAATCGCCATAGCACACATAAGCTAATGGCAACTCTGCATCCTTCATCTCCGCAGCCAGATTCTTGTAACTTCTATTCTGAAATATATTGACCAAATATATTGTGACCACAAATATTGCTACCATCACAAGTATTCTTACAAGTACATTTATTTTCTTCTTCACTTAATAAAACCTTCTTCTACGTCTTCTATGCCTGTCGCGTCTCATACAGAATTCATTGCACACAAGCAGTTCGATTATATTTCTCATAACACAATTGGCGCATCCGGGTCCCTCTGGAACATATGGCGGTTCCTCGTACGAAGCTTCACCTGCCGAAGCCATTCCTGCATAACAATCCTCCGATATCTGCCCACTTTCGCTCAGATCATCGTACACCCTTCGCGCAACACGGCGCATCTCTTCTCTGTCAGGATATTGAACAAGCATCGGACTGCCCTCATACTCGAGCTTGTCACACTCCTCCTCCACGGCCATACTGACCTTTCGGAGTTCTTCCGGGTACATCTCCTTCATGTACTCAATATCCCTCATCATTTCATCTGTCCCATCATCACAGTCAGGAAGCATGATTCCTGTCGAACTCATACTGTATCCACCAGTCTCACCCATACCGGGTATCACAGGTGTCTTGATATTATAGACATTTCCATCCCTTATAAGCCCCCTGAGGTTTTCATCGTCCGGGCTGTAAGGAATATACTTAAATTCTTCACTCATACAAATCTCCCTATCTGCATTGTTGTGTGTCTATTACATAGATATGCAGATGGGGAGAATGTGTGAATATCTCTGTTACTTTTTTCAGAGCTTACTTTATCTGTCTCCGAATGAGATGCCAAGTGTTCTTGCCTCGCTGATGATGTCGTCATCAGGAGATACGTATTTGAGCTTTCCTGCACTCTCTGAGAGTGGGATAGCTGTAACCTTGTTGTCAAGGAATACAACAAGCTTTCCAAAATCCTTTGCCTTTATGAGCTCTGCTGCCTTTGCTCCAAATCTTGATGATATGACTCTGTCATATGCATCCGGACTTCCACCTCTCTGGGTATGTCCAGGTATTGCTATTCTTATATCCTGTGTTGTGTACGCCTTGAGCTTATCAGCCAGCTCATACGCAACTGATGGATATGGATTGTTGGCTATCGCTTCTTTTCTCTTCTTCTTTGGAAGCTCTGCGATCTCCTTCGGAATAGCACCTTCGGCAACTGCAACTATCGTGAAGCCCTTGTTGTCCTTTGTTCTCTTGTCTATAGCCTTATATACCTTATCGATATCGTATGGGATCTCCGGGAGCAGGATCACATCTGCGCCACCGGCGATTCCGGCGTGGAGAGTTATCCAGCCAACCTTGTGGCCCATAATCTCAACGATAAAGATTCTGTTATGCGATGCAGCGGTTGTGTGGATACAGTCTATTGTCTGGGTCGCTATATCAACAGCACTCTGGAAACCAAATGTCATGTCAGTTCCCCACAGATCATTGTCTATGGTCTTTGGCAGACCGATGACATTGAGTCCCTCCTCACTGAGGAGATTTGCGGTCTTCTGTGAACCATTTCCACCTAAAACGCACAGGCAATCCAGCTTCAGCTTCTTATAGGTATCCTTCATGGACTTTACCTTGTCCAGACCATCCTCAGTTGGCTCTCCCATGAGCTTGAATGGCTGTCTTGAACTGCCGAGGATCGTTCCACCCTTGTTGATAATACCTGAGAAATCAGCCGGCTTCATCTTGATATAGTTGCCTCTTATGAGTCCCTTGTAACCCTCAAGGAATCCATAGATCTCAACCTCGTCAAACAATTCATACAAACCCTTTGCGATTCCGCGCATAGTTGCATTTAATGCCTGACAGTCACCACCACTAGTCAAAAAACCTACTCTTAACATACTCTGCACCTCTTTCTTTTATTTTTCTTATGTACACAGACTGTCTGTATACATTATAAGTATACTCTTCCCTCAAGAGCCCTCAGAAGCGTAACCTCATCTATACACTCCAGATCTCCGCCTACAGGCACACCGCTTGCTATACGGCTGACCTTGATACCAGCCGGCTTCACAAGCTTTGATATATACATCGCAGTCGCCTCACCCTCCGGGCCTGAACCTGTAGCGATTATGAGCTCATCCACATCTTCATTCTGAAGCCTTCTCATGAGCTCGGATATCCTGATATCCGCTGGGCCGATACCCAGGGCAGGATTTATAACTCCGTGGAGCACATGGTAAACACCATCAAACTGTCCTGTTCTCTCATATGCCGCCAGATCCCTCGGGGTCTCCACCACCATTATCACCTTGTGATTCCTGTTTGGTGAACTGCATATAGGACATACCTCCCTGTCAGTTATCGTGTAGCAACAACTGCAGTATTTTATGTTCTTCTTTGCATTCACAATGGCATCGGATAACGCCAGCGCCCTCTCCTCAGGCATACTGATTATGTGAAACGCCAGTCTCTGAGCCGTCTTGGAGCCTATTCCCGGGAGTCTTCCCAGCTCTTCTATAAGTCTGTTTACTTCTCCTCCATAAACTTCCATTAGAACGGCAATCCTCCAAGTCCCATTCCACCTGAGATCTTGCCCATACTGCTATTGTAGTCATCCTCCTGTGCTCTCAGTGCCTCGTTCACAGCCGATATGATAAGATCCTCAAGTGTCTCTATATCATCAGGATCAACAACCTCAGGATCAAGCTTGATCTCCATGAGTTCCTTCTTACCTGACACCTTTGCAGTGACAACTCCTCCACCTACAGATGACTCATACACCTTATCCTCAAGTGTCTTAGTTGTCTCCTCCATCTGCTTCTGCATCTTCTGTGCCTGCTTCATAAGATTGTTCATATTACCAGGCATCATACCTCCTGGGAAACCGCCTCTCTTAGCCATTACAATAGTCCTCCTTATTCTGATTAAATAATTTATAATATGATATCATCATTTCTTATCTATTGGAAAGTTGATCTTGTTCAGGTTCAGTATATTCTCCGTCTCAAGCCTTCCATTATCACTGTGGGAATTCCTTGTACAAAGTATCTCAAATTCAATCTCTCTTCCAAGATATTCCTCGATCACACTCTTCACATGCTCCACATTCTCAGGCTTGTCAAAGTATAACTTCGGCATATCGTCATCCGTCAGCGGGATCATGAGCAGAAGTCTTCTGTGATCATCGGACAGTATGAGCTTCGTCCTTATGGCCGGATCAGCATCATTTCTCTTGAGATATCTTCTCGCAGGAACCGACAGCTTCTCCAGTATATCATTCCAGTTCTCCGCAGCTCTCTGCAGATCCTCGAACTCTGCCTTTGGAAGCTCCATTGCCAGCTTGTCCTGATATTCCTTCATGCCCTTCTGATCTATCACATCGTCAGCCGGGCTTACGGGGGCAGCACTTTGAACCGGCGCAGCCTGTATGCCATTTGCCTCAAGGTCATCAAGCTTCTTCTCAAGCATCCTTACCCTCTCAATCAGACTTGTGGTATCAACCTCCATCTGTGGTCTGCACAGCTTTATGACAGCCATCTCAAGCACTATCCTCTTCTGTGAGGAATACTTGATGCTGGCGGCTGTATCCGAGAACACGTTTATATATCTTACTATGGTGCTCTCCTCCATATGACCGGATATCTCTCTTATGCGTTCCAAATTCTCCTTGGTCATATCCAATCTGTCGCCCTCCGCCGAGGACAGCTTGACAACGAGTATGTTCCTGAGAAACCATGTAAATTCATTTACGAAACGGCCAAGCTCACGTCCCTGCCACACAACTTCGTCAACCACATCTATTGCATGTTCAACATCAGATTCCAGCACGCACTCCAGAAGTCTTGCAAATGTATCTATGTCCACAGCTCCTATGGTCTCAAGCACATTATCATATGTAAGCTTCTGTCCGAGATTGAATGCAACGCACTGATCCAGAATAGATAAGGCATCTCTCATGGAACCATCGCCGGATTTTGCGATATAATCTATCGCCTTCTTATCCGCATCAAGTCCCTCCCTGTCCATAAGCTCCTCCAGTCGATCCGAGATGACATCCACCGGGATACGTCTGAAGTCGTACTTCTGACACCTTGACGATATGGTTATAGGTATCTTGTGGGACTCCGTGGTAGCCAGTATGAATATTACATATGATGGCGGCTCCTCGAGAGTCTTTAACAGAGCGTTGAACGCTCCCGGAGACAACATATGAACCTCATCTATGATGTATACCTTATACTTGCCCTCAGTAGGAGGATATGCTACCTCCTCCCTTATCTGCCTTATATTGTCAACACCATTGTTGGAGG
Source organism: Coprococcus sp. AF16-22 (assembly GCF_003461545.1). Taxonomy (NCBI): domain Bacteria; kingdom Bacillati; phylum Bacillota; class Clostridia; order Lachnospirales; family Lachnospiraceae; genus Coprococcus; species Coprococcus sp. AF16-22. Next base: position 41,041 of record NZ_QTXH01000007.1, on the reverse strand, counting down.
CCGCATCTATCTCAATGACATTAAGCGATGATCCATCCGATATGGCTCTGCAGCTTGCACATTCATTACATGGGCTTCCGTCCACCGGATGCTCGCAGTTACATGCCTTGGCAAATATCTTGGCGATCGAAGTCTTACCTGTTCCTCTCGTACCGCAAAATAAAAAGGCATGACCAAGTCTATCATTCTTAATCTGGTTTCTAAGAGTGGTAACTATATGATCCTGCCCCTTTACCTCATCAAAAGTATCAGGTCTCCATTTTCTATATAAAGCTACATACGACATCACCAATACCTACCTTTGTATCATAAAACTCACACAGACTATTATATCTGAATTTACATTTTATATCAATCAGATAAGCAATATTTGAATATGGTATTGCCTGGTGCCTATACACAGAACATCTCTGTCCGCAAGCTGCCAGCTCCTGCCCGCCGGAAGCCTGATCCCATTTATGACAGTTCCATTTGTGGAATCAAGATCTTCGACATAGATCTTCTCTGCATCCTCGTATATCCTTATGTGCCTTCTACTGACGCTGATATCCTCTATAACCTGATCCGCCTGTCGTCTGTCCCGCCCCAATACAACTCCCTCCGGCGTCACCGGGAATTCAGTAGCCACAATGCCTCCGTCTTCGATCAGTCTCACAGACAGTCTCTGCTCCTGTGCGGACTCTCTGCCATCGAGATTATGCTGTGTAAGCAGGGTTGTACAGTCATCCTCCGAGCCAAGCACCGTGGTATCGCCAGGTATTTCGTCAGCCAGACTTACATGTTCCAATGCATCAACATTCTGTTTTTTAGGTCTTCTGTTTTCATCTTCCTCCGCATATCGCAGCTCTGAGCACTCCACGCCCTCCTGTCCCCGCCGTTCATCCTCAGCAGCAGACAGCTTCCTCTTCATCTCCACATAGACAAATAACTCCACGGACAGCACGATGAGTGCCAGCATTATAAATCTCACATCCGCCGCATGCCCCTGTATATAAAATTGAACAGCCGCTATTCCCGTAAATGCCACCACAGTAAATCCTATGAGTATGAAAAATATCCTATCATATTTGTTTTTCTCCATTGTCGGTATCGTCAACGCCGCCGCACTGCTTTGATCCGTTCCGAACACCTCATCCATCAAAAGCTCCTGCTCACGGGCCGCAGCCAAAGATTCCACATTTCTTTTTCTATTGCCGGAGCAGCATTTTTCCTGCTCACGGGCAGAAACCTCATCCACATATTTCTGCATCCGCTCCATGTCATAATTTGCCGACACCACCATGTCATATATCTCATACATAAAATCCACAAGCTCAGTGTCCCTGTGATCTACCCTCTTTATGATCTTCTCCACAAGATTCTTTATTCCCATTCTGACATCCGTTCCCTGTCCCGGCACATACACGTATCTGAAACTCTTCTCTGCATCCGAGTAAAATATCTTGTCGGATTCTATCAGAAGATTGTCCGGCTCAAGCATGTATTCTCCCGTCTCCATGACCACACTGCACAACGATCTTATGAGAGCAACAGCCTGCTCCATGGACATTATCCCCCTGTCAGATATATCGTCCAGGCTCTTCATGCCATTTATTTTGCAGTATATGAACATATCTCCGTTGATGGCCCTGAATTCCGGCTGTATTATTCCCTCGACAAAATTATTGTACAGCATGTCCGTCTCATAGGAATTTATGGCCGCTGCACTGACCTCCACCACAAAAAAAGTGTTAATTCCCTCTACCTGGCAATAACTTACCATATTCCTGCCACCTCCTAAGTTCATTTCCTACATCCCTTATCTCCTGTCTGGCCGCAGTCTTTCTGTCACATCTGCCGTCATCTATCAATATCTGTATCCCCGGAAATGACTCTCTGTAAGTTATCTCCGCAACCAGATTCTTCCCATTCATGGCCATTTCCGCATTCACACCATCGGCACATATCACGGTCTCGGATACATTTGTGGACATCGCTTTCTCTGCACTGTCCGTATCCCCCTCACCACTCTCATTGATCCTGTATTCCTCTCGGTTGTACAGTACCAGATATGCCTCCCCCGATGCCGCCGCATGGTTAAACGCTATAAACAACATGTTCATCACCACAAACACGGCACACACAAGTATCGGTGTTATCAGGCACATCTCCAGAACTATAGATCCATTGTCATCCATATATCTGACTCCTCCTGTCTTTTCTTCTCTTCTCCTATCTTTTCCCGCACTCAGAGCACTGAGGAAGTCCCCCGCACTCTGACTTTTTCTTTCTGTATATCGTCCGCTTCAAGCCGGAGCAGCCCAGCGAATAGTGATATTTGTCTCCCTGTTCAGTGACATAAATCACACCATTGCTTTTATATCTTCCACAGATCCTGCACACCGAAAGCCCGGAATATCTGTCATCCAGAACCTCCCCACTCACGCTTCTCACAGATATCCTGATATGGTAACAGCTCCGCGAGTTGTGGTACACCGAACCATTCTCAGCCACATACACATACTCATCATCATCGTCATCATCCTGCGACCTGTCATATCCCAGGTACGCCCTCTGTCTTATCCTGTCCACGCACCCCACGGTGGATCCTCCGGCAAATGGCAGATTGATCTTCAGCATATATCTGACCTTGAGGCACACAAATCCGTCATCCGACAGCTCTGCATTTATCACCTTAACCCCGGACATTCCGCCGTCGACATATGTGTTCACCGTGCCTTTGTCATCTATGTACTCCCTGATCTTCCTGTTCGCCAACACGAGCGACACACCATCTGCCATACCTTCAGCATACGGCCCCATGTCCGCGCCCTTTTCGGCTAGCTCATACGCATAGCTGTATTCCGCAAGATACGCAGCCGTCTCATGTAAGCCCTCATATATCACAGTCCGTGTCCGTATACATCCGGCCATGGCAAACACAGTCAGCATGGCAAATATAAACACTGGCAGCACCAGCGATGCCTCCACACTGGCACTACCACGGTCACATCCCAAAGGAGCTGTCTTATATATTCTCCTGCCATACCTGATCCGAACAAAATCTATAGTAATATGCGCTTGGAGAGGCGATTTATCTTTCATATATTTACTTTTCAACATACAACAAGAGAACATATAACACCCCCCTTCAGGATATTTTCATATCTCAATAACTCACACACTGCCTGAAGCTGTACCTGTACAGTCCGTCATCTATCTTCGATACGCCCTCGTGATCTTCTATAAACGATGCAAATTTCCTGTCCTGACTGACCTCAACATCAAATGTCAGAGAATACATCATATTCTTCATCTCAAACGACTCATCCGTCTGTCTGAAATTAAGCTGTATAAGATCCGCCATCCTGTAATACATGCCTCCTTTATTCTCTATCAGAAGTATCGCCAGATAATCCCTGTAGCTCACAGCATCCACGCCTTCATAGTCCACGGAATCCAGATTCATCAGCTTGTCAAGATTGTTGATGTCCGTCACCCAGTATTCGTCTGTCTTCATAAACTGAACGCTTTTGCCGTCAAGCAGCAGCCTTATATCAACAATTGTCTCAGCATAAGCCCAGCATCCGAGCAGCAGATATTTCGCCGCCCCATAGGTGACCCCCGGCACAAGAGCCAGCACCGCAGCTATGGATGACACTTCGGCCATCTTTGCGCTGTCTGAGAGCAGATATGCCAGATTGAGCGGCAGTCTGTGAAGCACTATCCTGTTCACGACCCCCTGCAGATTGTCATGGTCATTATCCTTTCCGGCGATAATGTATTCCACCTCACACTCAAATGGTCTGTCCTGTTTCCTGTCAGTAAATGTATTGAAATTCGCCAGTGCATACCCGACACCATATATGTCATCCACTATTCCGGTCTGTGATCTCTCTCCATCCAACATGAGCTGCCTCTGGAATTTATCCAGATCGTCAAATTCTATGTCCTCCCACTGTCTCGTATCCTCCGCCTGTCCGTCTGACGGAAAGCCATCCAGATCGTATGCCTGATCTGACACCACCCGCCCGGATGGCGTGACAACATTCAGAAGTCCACCTGTCAGGATGCTTTTCAGCGCTTTTCTAGGATCCGTACCGCTCCAACTGCTCTCATCCTGATTCGACTCATTCTTACCATTTTCCACAGCTCCAGAAGCATCCTCCATGGCCTTATCCCCGGATGTTATCATCTCAAGAATGTCTTCTATTCCCTTCTCCTCCATGTACACCTTCATATGGTCGGTTATCTGCAGCTTCATATTCTCGCAGTCATTCTCCAGAAGTCCCCTGCACTCTGCCAGCGCCACATCTTCAACGCTCATATTGTCGCCCTGACCATTTTCCAGAGTATATTCCAGATAATCCTGCGCCATCTGCTCAAGCTTTCCCTCACCGTGTCCGCCAAATGTGCTGTCGACTGCCAGCAGATGATACTCCTCAAACAACTCCTTGTCGTACGCCGCCTTCACATCACAGGCTGCGCCCTCGGCCGCCATTGCGGCCTTGGCACTGCCCATTCTTATCCGCGCCATCTCAAGCACGGAGAGCCCCAGAAGCAGCATGGAGATCAGGATTATACTCAGAAAAACCGTTACATGTCCCTGATTTCTCATACAGCTCCCCCTTAATATATCTTCTTTGCACTCTTGTTGATCGAGTTCCATATGTTGTTCACCAGAGAAGTTATCTGCTGCTTGAATATGACGCACATCGCGATCAAGACCACCATTATAAGGATTATTTCGACCACTCCCATACCTGACTCATCTTCCATAAAATCTTCCCATCTCTTCATACATTTTTCCTCCTTAAAACTTATTATCTTAAAAATTTATTATTGCGGGCAGCATGACTATTACCATGACCACTCCCAGCAGAACCACCATCGGAAGAAGCAGCTTTGTCCCGGCTTCCTCCCCCTTTCTCTTCGCCATCTCCTTTCTGGTCTGCATTGCGTTCTGCTCCTCGCCCGCCATCATGATCAATATATCTCTCGTGCCTTTCTTCACATTCTGTGACAAAAGCGACATGAGCTTTATATACACCGGCAGATTTATCCTGTGCCCCATGTTGTAGTAAGCCTCACTCTCGGATACTCCTGCCTGGATCTCATTTAGCGTATAAATCAGTTCCCTGGTCAGGACACTCCCGCCCTGATCCGTACCGGCACAATCTTCCCTGCCACTCTTCACTATCCTTGCAAATGCACCTCTGACCGTGACTCCTGCTCCAAGATAGAGCGTCAGCTTATCCACAAACTCCGGGTACTCCGACATGAGCTCGTCGGATCTCTTTTTTTCCATTCCCCGGATCTTCGACCTGTTTCCACCCCATATACAAATGGCTGCGAAACCACCGAGAAACAGTATCATAAGACCGCTTCCGCCTCCCGAGGTGGGCCTGACCGCATATCCGTTTATCTGCTCCGGCAGCGCCACCTCGCTCGAATCTCCACTTCCCGCCTGTATCTCCCTGATGCCTTCCCTTATATCCTTCAGAGCCTTTTTCCTGCCTGTCTCTTCCCTTCCGCACACGCGTATCTGATATGTTCTCTCCGCGCTCAGCTCCCTGTATGTAAGAACAGCCGTGATGGACACTATTCTGTCTTCTCCCTCCGCTATATCGCCGATACGTCCATCGGACGACACCAGCTCGTTGTCCTCGCTTATCCACTGCACATCGAGTCCGAGCGCATCCAGGTGATCCACAAGCTCCAGATCATATATCACTTCGTCGGGGGATTCATTTTCCCCAAGATACAGGTCTTCAATCTCACCAAATCCCTGCTCAAACACAGCTTCCATATCGTCAGGATCATATTCCAGCGGCATGACATCCACATCAAAATCAGTCTTTTCTCCATCTATGTCAGTCTCCAGAGTGACGGTGGACACATCCCCTCCGTACCCATCTCTGGTGAGCACCACCTGATGAGGCGCAAATGCTTCCTTTGCCACAAGGATCACCGCAAGAATACATGTCACCAAAAGCGCCAGCAGAATCTTCGCAATAATGTCTGTGTACATCTCCGCACATTTATCCCTCGCCGCGGCATCCGTACATATGTATACCCTCTTTATCTTCGTGAGCATCTTGTCATTGTCCATATGCGGTTCTATCCAGCCGTATATTTTTCCCGCAGCCCTTTTCAGCATATCCATCATCCTTTCACATATGTATATCTGTGATCTTTCTGCCCCATATCACCGTCGCCGCCGTGATCACCAGACACGCACTCATGGCAGCTATCCCCAGAGCATTGCCATACAGCGCATCCATATATCCAGGATTACACACCCTCAGATACAGAATGATGACAAATGGCATGGCAGACATGATATTCTGCTCCAGCCGTTTTGACGTTATCATCGTGTCTATCTCTTCCTCCACTTCCAGACGCCTGTCAATATTTTCAACCATCTTCTTCATCATCCTGATGAGATTTCCCCCGGAGCCCTTTGCAACTGCGACCACATGAGCAAATTCCTTCACATCCTGAAGTCCTGACCTGTCCGCCATATCCCTCAAAAGACTTTCAACATCAGAGCTCATCTCAAGGCCGTTTATTATGAGCAGCATTTCCTGTCTGATATAAGATTTCCCCTGATACATTCCGTCCAGCTCGTGACAAGCTGGAACAAACGCTTTTTCCAATGAATATCCCGCCGCCATATTTGCGGACAGGGACAGCAGCATTTCCTTAAATTCATTATTAAGTTTATTCTTTCTCTGCCGGCATTTACCATCGGCAATTTTCCTGAGAAATACCAGAATCCCCGGCGTGAACACCAGGCACGGTATAAGACTGTCAAAGAAGAGCACCGACACCATCACCGCTATGACTGAATACACAGCGATACCGGTTACGATTTCCCTGACACTTAGTTTATAAGAATCATAATCTATACCCTGTCTCAGCACACATCCCTCCTTGAATCACTGCTCTCATTAACGCTTATAAATCCAGCCGCCACGAGCTTTGATGTGTTGTGAAGATCATTTATCTTTCTAAGCATTCCTTCCACTCGCCCCCTGTCCTTTCCCATATTGCTCTCATGAAATTCATACAATTTATTCATGACAAATTCACCTCCTTCCAGTCCTGTGACCTCGCTTATCTCTATACATCTTCGGGATCTGTCCCTCAGTCTTCCAAGCTGGACAACTATGTCCACCGCCGACGCTATCTGCTGCCTTATCGCCAGAACAGGCATATCCGCACCCATCAGAACCATGGTCTCAAGCCTCGTCAGCATGTCCCGGGCAGAGTTTGCATGTCCTGTTGACAGGCTTCCATCGTGTCCTGTGTTCATGGCAGTAAGCATATCTATCGCCGCCGCATCCCTGACCTCACCCACTATTATCCGTGAAGGTCTCATTCTGAGGCTCGTCTTGATAAGATCCCTTATGCTCACCGCATTTTCGCCCTCGACATTTGCACTTCTCGCCTCAAGGCTCACCAGATTGTCGATGCCCGCAAGCTGAAGCTCCGCCGAATCCTCTATCGTGACAATTCTCTCATCCGCCGGTATATACCCTGACAGGGCATTCAGAAATGTCGTCTTGCCCGCGCCGGTTCCTCCCGAGATGATTATGTTGTAGCCCGCCACGACCAGATTCTTCAGGAAATCAGCAACCTCCATGGTGACTGATCCGATCTCCACCAGCTTGTCCATGGTCATCTTGTCCTTCGGAAACTTTCTTATGGTCATCACGCTGCCGCTCAGGCTCACCGGCGGCAGCACCACATTCACTCTCGAACCATCCTTAAGCCTTGCATCCACTATCGGCGATGCCTCATTTACTATCCTGTTGCACTCCGCTACGATGCTCTGGATTATGGTCTTGAGCCGTTCCTCGCTCTCAAATGCCTTGTCATACCTGTACATCCTTCCTGCCCGCTCGACAAATATATTGCTGCAGCCATTTATCATTATCTCAGTCACCGCTTCATCGTCGAGAAGCTCTGACAATATATCAAGCCTCCTCAGACTGTTGAACAGTTCCTTCTTCAGCGCAAGCTTATCCCTCACGCTCAGCACATTCCCGGACTCAGATTCGAGAATACACCTGTCGATCATATCGCTGACCTGCTCATCTCCTATGTCACCCGACATATCTATACTCTGCATGACCTTGCTTCGTATCAACTGTCTGTCATCCTGTTTCATCTTCTGCTTCCTATTTCACTTTCTATAAATCTCAGCATCTCCGCACTTCCCGGAACCGCCAGCGGCACGTTCAACCTGTGCAGCCTCCGAGCAATCTTGCCGAGCTCCCTTCTCTCCAGAACCCTCTCGAACATCCCAAGCTTGTCCTGGGACAATTCATCCTTAAGCTCAGGAACCATTATCTCGTCAAATGCCCCAAGTATCGCCAGATCCTTGAGAACCGCCTGTCCCATATCAAACACAACCGTTGTATATCTGCCCCATCTGCGGAACTCGTCTATGAGCCACACCATATCCTCCGTGTCCAGCTCCAGTGCATCTATGTACGATCCCAGATATCCAAGCACGCTGTATTCCTCAAGCTCCACGATATTTTGCTCCATATATCCGGTCAGATCCGGTGACCTCTGTTTCACCAGATATATCACATTCGCCAGAACGTCCTCATGGTCGTGAAATGCACTGTACTCCTCCATGCCCACATACAGGCCGCCCCGCACCTCATCATTCATGCACAGGCTGACCGCAAGGTTTGTCTTACCACACCTCCCTATGGGTGATATAACTGCATACGACCTGAACAGCTTTCTTCTGCGGTCCGTATCGTCTATATTCATATATCTGAGGATCTCTGAAGAAATGTTCCGTACCCTGGAATATTTGAATATCCTGTTATGGCTGATCTCTTCTGATCCATCGACTCTATCCCTCGTCATAAATATCATCCGGCAGGCCACCGGCACTTTGCTCTCATCCAGAGGAATATTCTCATCCATCAGCAGAACATCCAGAGTCTTAGTCTCAAGATACCCATACAGTTCTCCCTCCGATGAAAATGCAAGCGCAAACAGCGGATTGTCCCTGTCCGAATTGATATGGTTCATAAGACTTATCATGTAAGCCCTGTCACCATCTAGTATTCCAATCTTGTACTGCTGAATTTTGTCACCTCCACTCTGTAGTGCACACGTAATACATGACTCCGCCCATTATGGCAGCAGAGAAATGTACCCTGGACTTCATCAGATTCCTATAAAATTGTTTTGTTGAAATTTCTTTACGATTCGTAACTGACATTAAAACTTCTTTTAAAAGAAAAAATAAAGATATAACTCCTCCGGCCAAAAAGGAGTAAACAATCACCCGGATCACATCGGTTCCTACAAATGTGCCAGCCGTCGCCAGCAGCTTGATATCACCTGCCCCCAAGGCTTTTTTGTGAAATAATACAAACAAGATCACCACAGGAATAACACAGCCTGCCACACTGCTCAGAAGTCCATCACACGGTCCTCTGACAACTGCCGACATCAGGAATCCCTGTATCATGCCAACTGCGATAAGCCTGTTCGGAATCCTCCAGTCTCTGAAGTCCGATACCACCGCCATGCTCACAGTTGCGATCAATGGTATTACATAATATATGATCTCTGTCCTCCCTTCTCTCTGAGTTGTAAGCACACCTTACACCCTCTCTCAGCCTTTGTAAAGGGGGGATTTCATAAAGAAAATTTTATAAATTGCGGCTATATACAGGCTGTATATTGCCCAATTTCAATATACAAAAAGCCCGTCCTGTTACGAACGGGCTTCTGATTTTACAGCATGTATATATAATTTTTTTTACTAAAATTGTCCATTTCCCATGTTCTGATTGTTATTTGGGTTCCGGTTATAGTTCTGGTTAGGACTCTGATTAGGATTCATATCAGCCTGCTTCCTTGCCGCCATGGCATTATCAATGTTCTGTATCTCGCTCCTGCTTATGGCTATACTGTCCTGAAGAACCTTTACATTGTTGAAATACTGGAGCAGCTCCTGAGGTGGATTCTCCTTGTTCTGCTCGTAGAAATACTTGCCAATCTCGACCATGTTCCTGTCGATCATCTGCACCTCATTTGATATCTTGTTGTTGAGCTTTGCCTTCTGCGCTGCGTCCTTCGTCTCATCCACCGCATTATTTGCAAACTTCTTGGTCTTGTTGAACACATCCTGGAAAAAATCTGACATATCATATACCTCCATGTAATATAGATCTTTCTTTATCTGCCTTAATATATCCATGTAAAACTAAAAAAACCGGGAATATGGGTGTTGATTCCATAATCCCCGATTTTTAATTTGACTTTGTTTCTCACTATGTCATGTATACTTATGACCTTTCACATCAGTCGTCTATGTACTTATTCAGTGTATCAACCACATCATTGAGATTATAAGGCTTTGCGATATAATCATCAAGCTGGTTCTCAAGGATCCTCTCCTTGTCACCGAACATGGCTCTCGCCGTAACCGCAATGATCGGAAGTCTCTTTCTCTTCTCCTTGCGCTCTATCTCCCTGATCTCCTGTGTAGCTGCTATACCGTCCATAACTGGCATCTGTACGTCAAACAGTGCCGCATCATATATCTTGGTCTTGAACAGTTCAACAGCCTTCTGGCCATTCTCAGCTATATCGTATGAGAATCCTGCCATACCGAGAAGCTTACCGATAACCTGCTGGTTGACCGGCTCATCCTCTGCAACAAGTATCCTTGCCTTGCTGTGTGCATTGATGGAGAATACCGCTGGCTCCTCCTTCTCCTTGAGAAACTCATCTGCCGCATCCGCAGCCTTGATGACCTTGAGAGGTATCTCAACAATAAATGTTGAACCTATATCTTCCTTACTCTGAACTGTGATGTTACCACCCATCAGCTCAACGATCTGCTTGGTGATGACAAGTCCCAGACCTGAACCACCGTACTTTCTTGTATCTGATGCATCTACCTGGCTGAATCTTATGAACAGCTTGCTCATGTTAGCCTCTGAGATACCTATACCGGTATCTGCAACTGCCATTCTGATCTTAATCTTGTTGTCCCCATCATCCATGGATGCTATCTTGACTCTTACGCTTCCCTCGGATGTAAACTTGATAGCATTTGAAAGCAGGCAGTTGAGAACCTGCTGGATTCTCTGTCCATCACCGCGGACAAGCTTTGGAATATTGCTTCCAAATGAACAGTCGAGCTGCAGTCCCTTGTTGGTTGCGATCGGAACCTGTGCAGCAACTGTGTCCTCAATGGCAGTCCTGATGTCAAATGTCTCTTCCTTGATCTTGTACTTACCAGCCTCAAGCTTGCTTATATCAAGAATATCATTGATAAGTCTGAGCAGTGTGTCTGCACAGTTCTTAGCTGTGATAAGGTTATCTCTGTAATCAGCCTGAAGATCCTCAGCCATAAGTGTGAGCTGGAGCATACCGAGAATACCGTTGATAGGTGTTCTTATCTCGTGGCTCATGTTTGCAAGGAACTCGGCCTGTGTCTTGTATGCTGCATTCGCATCCACGATGGCCTTGCTGAGCTTCTCCTCAGTCTCCTTCTGCTTGGTCACATCTATGACTACCATGTTGATGTAATCAGCCTCTGACTTATACATAACCGTGTTGAACACCTTCTGAAGTGACTCCATGGTGATCTCAACATCCATCAGATCTCCCTCTTTGGTGCCGGAGTTGTTATAAGCTGTGAACCATGCATTGATATCCTGAAGTACCTCTATCTTGCTCTCCTTCAGTATCTTGTCCTTGTAGTCAGACACATCGAGCTTGAAATACTCCCCAAATATCTCATTGGCGTCTACTATCTCGTAGTTTGTTCCGTTGACAGGATCATTAACGATCCTCGCCTGTGCAAATCCTATAGGAAGGTTCATGAAAAGCTTCTTATACTTATCAGACTTTCCTGCTGATCCCATGTTGCCATCTCCGAATACCAGTAATACCAGAACAGCAACGACCGCTGCCAGGACGCCACATATAATAGCTCCCACACCTATACCGGCGACTCCCAGCACTCCCGCCAGCAAAGCCAGAACAGCCATGGCCAGTGCAAGCGGCTTAATCCCAATTTCCTTAATTTTGTCCATTAATGCACCTCTGTTTCTATAAATATTGCGTTTGCCACATAGACACTCCTATGCATATCCACATGGATACATTATATTATAAATAATTATTAAGGTCAACGCTCATATAGTTTTTTATGCTGAATAATGTACAAATTTTCTCTGTTATTTTGTACATATTGGACTACTTTTTATGACTTTTCAGCCATTCCACCTCGTTATTATGTATATTTTATCTATCAACAGATCTGCATTACTCTATCGCTGCTTCATCATCTGTCCGATCCTCATCCTCTGGCTTCCCCTTTTTACTTCCGCGCTTCTCCTTGATGGTCTTCGCATTCATAAGCAGTGCAAACACAAGCCATCCGGCAAATGTGAATATCAGGCCGCTCTTGAGTCCTCTAGGGAAATACTTGAACTCTATCACATGGTCTCCCTTCTCAAGATCCAGTGCGATAAATGCTCCCGCAACAGTCTGTATATCGGTCTTTCTGCCATCAACATAGGCAGTCCAGCCCGAATCATATGGTATGGATGTGAACATCAGGCCAGCCTCATCGACTGATATATGTCCCTTCACATATCCATCCTCAAATTTGTTGATATTTAACTGATTGTCAGCCCATCCCTCATACGCCTGGTCAAATGCAGCACCGTTGAGAGTGGCTATCGTAAGTCTTGCAGATGTATTGTCAGGTACACCCGCAGAGAAATAATACTCGACCTCCACGTTGGTTCCCTTTATCAGATGTCCCACATGGTATGTCTGGTACTGAAGTCTCTCGTAATTCTGCTCCTCACCGTTCACATATATCCTTATCTTGGTGATTCCATTGCAGTTCGCTATGATGTACAGATCATTCTGTTCCTCTGTTATGTCAAAGCTGAGTCCAAAGCTCACGATACCCGGTGTGATATCGGAAAGTCCAAAGTATTCACTGTACGGATTGTCATGTGTTATCGTGATGTCATTTGAAGAGCCAGTTACCTCCGGATATATCTGGCTGAACGTACCAGCCACCCCAGTCGACTTTTCCACGAAATTATTTATACTGTCAAACATATTCGATGCGTCAGAAGTCCAGTCTTTCAGCTCGTTATTCACCATGAAGCCCAGCTTGAGCGCCCGGCTGTTCTGGTATACATCAACGCCATCCACTGTATCCACATAGTCCATATCGTAGGACATATGCTCATCCTGTCTCCTGAACAAATATCTTATGCCCAGAACCGAACTTGACACCGGATTTGCTCCGTCAAACAGGAACTCATTGGCACCTGTGTAGAAACCAAGTCCGTGCATGGCATTCACAAGGTCATTTGAAACCGTCGAACCAAACAGGCTGACTCCCTGCATATTGTAATAGGTAGATTCATCCACCACCTTGGTGTTGTTGAGCTCCGTTCTATACGGAAAATGGCCTGTCTTAACAGAATCTATAGCGGCCTGCACACTAGCAGCATCGCCATAGTAATCCGGTATGTTCACCGTTCCGTTGCTCTCGTATCCCTTTGCCGCGCTGAACACGATCTCAGTCAGACACAACACTGAAAGTATAGCTGCCACTGCGAATCTGCCTTTGCCGCGGACAAGTCCCAGCACCAGGATTCCCGCCGAGTACACAGCAAACAGCACCCATGTGAGGATAATTACCGTCCTGTCCATATCAATATTCTTGTCTGCATAAACCAGTAAACCGAACGCCACGATGATTCCCAGGGCTATTCCCGGTATCTGCTTCTTGTCTGTATTTGCAATGGCCTCGTATCCCATGCTCAGCAGAATGAAGATGAACAGGAATGAAAATCTGTTCGGGATTCCGTACTGATCATGGAAGCCGTGCCATATATAGTTGAGCAGCGTATTGTTGAAGCTCATCATGAGAAATACGATCAGTATCACATTCTTAAGCTTCTCGTACCATTTGATCTTTGTATTGAAAATATATATTCCTATCAGCAGTATGGCAAATGTACCGCAGTACAGGTTCACACCGCCGTCAAACTGCTGGCTCTTTATCGGCTCAGTCAAGACAAACATCTGCTTTATCATATCCCATATGCTTCCGTACCACTCCCATTTAGGGAAATGTCTGGTGGCAGACGCCGTGGTGTTAATCCCGATATAAGCCGGGATCAGCAGAAACGCAGACATAGCCGCAGCCATGACAGATGTTCCCGCAAATCTCAAAGTGTCCTCTGCGCCCTTGTATATGTTCTTGTGATTGGTGAGTATAAACTGGAGAACCAGGAACACACATATCATGAAACATATATAGTAGTTACACAGAAGTCCATAGAACAGACTGAGTGTGTACAGTCTGTAGTTGCTGCCGTCCTCCATCATCTGCTCGAAGCCCTGCATGATAAGCGGAAGTATCAGTATACAGTCCATCCACATGAGATTCCATGAATATCCTATGACATAGTTGCTGAGTGCATATGCCACAGCAAATGGAATGATGAGCAGGTTGTTCTTGTTCCTGCACTTGTATCCAAGATAGCTCGCCATGGTCATACCGGACAGAGCTATCTTGATACTTATGAGCAGGCACATCGCTATGTACAGATGCTCCCTGCTGAACAGCACGATTATAAAGTTCAGAGGGCAAGCCATATAGTAGGCGATTATGTCAAGCAGATTGCTTCCCATGCCTATGTCCCACGTATAGAACAGGCTTCCCTCGTTCACCAGTTTGTCATGATAATCAGAGAAGAATGGCAGATACTGGTGAAGACTGTCCACCATGGTAAGGCTGTGTCCGCCAAATGGTCCTATCTCCGCCACCACCCACAGCACGAACATAAATATCGCCGGGATGATAAAAGCGATTATCATGATATAGTTGTCAGCCAATATATCCTTTACAGGCTTTTTATCCTTCTTAAATACGAAGCATTTGCTGAATATATAGTTTATTACAAGTACAACTACCTGAATTATTATCTTTGATATAAACTCATTGTATCTGAAGGAGTCGCACAGCAGGTTGGTTCCAACGACCTCCACCACCATGGCAAACAGACGCATGCCCACAAATGATATGAACTCCCTTATGATCCGGCCTACGCTCTTCCTCTGCTCCGACCTGAACACGTAAAATCCATTTGCAAAGTAGGCAAATAATATGGCAAGCATTATCGCTATGATATTCGCCGCACTTCGCGACAGATCCGTCACAAGTCTCAACACAAAGAATGATACAAGATTCACAGCCGTGGTCATTCCTCCGGCTATAACATATCTGACCATCTCTTTCTCCATAAGCTTTTTTATTTTGTCTACATATTCATTCATATTTCCATACCGATTCCTTACATGATATTCAATAGTTATATCAAATATGATGTACTAATTATAGTTACATATTCTTAAATATTTGCTACTTGAAGTTCGCAAGAAGATATACAAGAGGTGAATTCCAGTAGATCGTTACCTCATTACATGAATAACTCTGTGCGTTGTCGACATAGCATCTCTCCTTTGGAATCTTTGCAAGAACAGCCTTCGCATATGGATCCTCAAGGTTTCCATCGGCACCGCCCACAAGCATTCCAGGCATTGCCTTGCCCAGTGCCTCTGAAGGTCTGTGGTGTGGATTCTCAGGAGTCTGTGAACCATATCCTGTCACATAACAGTAGCTGACTGCATTTCTTCCAAGTATATAGTTGAGCTGGTCTGCCGCATAGTCCACATATGAATCGTCGCCCAGAACCTTTGATGCCATGAGCAGAAGGATTCCGTTATCCGCAACGACCATGTTGCTTCCCCATACATAAGAGCCGCCTGTTGTTGAACCGAAGCCGCTGCCGGCATAGTTATCTACAAGCTTGTCAGCACCCTTCTTAAGTATCTCCTTCTCTGCTGCGCAGTCCTTTACATTTACACAGTAGTCATATATTCCATAATATCCGACATCCGCCCATCCAAGGCCGTACTTAACGCTTCCCTCGATGGCTGTCTTCACATAATCATTGTAGCACTCATCACCTGTTGCGATATACAGCTCCGCTGCTGCCCACAGGTACTCATCGCTGTCATTGCTGTCAGGATACTCACCTGTAACTATGCTTCCAACGTTCTTAAAGCCTGCATCTCCCTGATGCTGCTCAAGATACTTCCATGCCTTCTGAGCTGCAGCAAGACATGAATCTGCAAATGCTGCATCGTACTTTCTGTATACAACTGAAGCCTTTGCCATAACAGCCGCAAAATCGCCTGTTGCTGTGTTGGATATAGGTGAGAGTATCATCTGTGCAGTCTCCTCAACAGCAGCCACCATCTCAGGGAACACCTCTCCGGTAACCTTGTGATAAACTCCGCCGCTGGTCTCATCCTGCATCTTGAGCATCCAGTCAAGCTCGTATCTGACCTCATCCAGAACGTCAGGAACACCGTTGCCGCTCTCAGGTATTCCGATAGCGTCGTCCTTTGCCGCATACTCTGAATCCTCATATGTAAGGAGCAGATCCTGTACCGCCTTTGCGCCCGGAACAACATATCTTCCGTAGTCTCCGGCATCATGCCATCCGCCGGTCACATCCTTTGCAACATCTGAGCCGTACACTATGGCAGTTCCCGTGTGACATGCAGCGTGTGCAAAATCACCGGCTATGGCTGAATCAAGCTCTGTTCCACATCTCTGGTCATAGAACATGAGCACTGACGCCTTGTATATATCGTCATACACGCCATCCCCAACAGGGAACTCGTATGATTCTGCTCCGGTGTCGAGAACTATCTTGTATGTACCCTGATCCTTGACATCAGAGAAATCTATAACCGCACATTTGTCGCCCACAGCAGGATCGTAATCCCAGCCAGATACGTCACCCTTGCTGACTACCTTGTCATCAGCGACGCTCTTTACCTCGTAGCTCTTGGCGTCTCTGTCAGTCACTGTGGCAAGCTTCTTCGCATCCTTGCCGTAACCCATCTGGTTGATGCCAACCAGCTTTGGATCAGGAATACCCTCAACGCTCTGTGCGCTTGAGGCGTCAACTACAGTGAGCTTGATATTGTCAAAGTATACCTTGTGAGGCACGCTGTCATCACCAACGCCCTCGAAATGTCCCAGATTCATACACATTCTAGGTGCCGGATCCGATGCCTCACTCATGGTGAACTGGTTGGATATGTGCTGTGTCTCAGTGCCTATCGTTATGTCATCCATCACATAAGCGTGGTAATCACCGCCATTTATCTGAAGTCTGTACTGAATTCCTCTCTCAATGGTGCTGTGCACGTCAAATGACAGCTCATACACACAATCCTGGTTGAGCTCAAATCCGTCATAGTATATCTGGTTCGCATAATCCAGGCTTCCTGTTCCGGTTATATCCAGACACAGTTCTCCGTTCTCTGCTCCGAGTACGGCCTGTCCGCCATTTGAATATGTATGGCACTCGTCCGTGTCATTGTCATCAAAGTTCAGGTCTATCAGGACATCCCCTGCCTTGACCTCTGTCTTCTCCTGTTCAGCCTCCTCCGAAGCAGCCTCCTCTGTCTTCTCCTCCGAGGTCGCAGCCTCGCTGGTCTCCGCCTGGCTTGTCGCCTCTGTCACATCGTCCTTGCCCTGACCTCCGCAGCCAGCCAGCATGGACATACCCATAGCCGCAGCCATCGCAATGGCCAGCACCTTCTTCATCTTTGCCATGTTAACCCTCCATAAACCTTATAATCTCCTGAAACGCCATATGTCCCCCAAAGATATCCAGTGCACTCCCTATGGTCACGTCTATCCTGTTCCTTCCGAGACTTCTGAGCTGTTCCAGATCGTCAAATGATGCCACACCTCCGGCATATGTCATCGGCAGCTTTCCCCATCTTCCAAGCATGTCCGCAACATGGGTCTCTATGCCTGACGCCTTGCCCTCCACATCCACCGCATGAACGAGATACTCGTCGCAGTATTCTGAGAGCCGGTCAAGCGTTGCCTCCTCCACCTTTACATTTGTAAATTTCTGCCATCTGTCAGTGACAATATAATACTCTCCGTCCCTCTTCCGGCAGGACAGATCCAGCACCAGATGCTCTCTGCCCACAGCCTTCTCAAGTGCCTTCAGGTTGTCGTAGTTGATCTCTCCATCCCTGAACACAAATGATGTGGCTATGACGTGTGACGCACCCATATCTATGAACCGCTGTGCATTGTCAGCATTTATTCCCCCGCCTATCTGCAGTCCTCCCGGATATGCAGCCAGAGCGAGCTGTGCCTGTCTTACATCGGCGTCATAGTATTCGCTGGACGCAGGATTGAGAAGTATGATATGACCACCCTTAAGTCCATAGCTTTTGTACAGTTCAGCAAAGAAGTCTCCGTCCTTCTGTGATACAAAGTTTTCATCTGCTCTGTCACCCTCATCACAGAGACTGCCTCCAACTATCTGCTTTACCTGTCCATTGTGTATGTCTATGCATGGTCTGAATCTCATATCGTCTGTCTCCTGTCGCTTTTGTCACCTTTTGGTGTAAATTTTGCTCATATAACTGCTATTTTATCATACAAAATACAAATATGACACAATAAATGGATTAACCAGGCAAAACTTTATTTGATTACATGGGCCAAAGGCTTTACAATAGATACAATTATGTGCTTTATGGAAAGGATGGGGAACAACTTATGAATTACTCACTAAAAGCCGAACTGGACAACTGCTATTCCTATGCCGATTCGCTGGACAACGACGGCTACGGTGCGCGCCAGAAGACAGGACTCAAGACAAGAGAGATGCTTCAGTTTGACCTGCTTCAGTTTCTTGCATATCTGTCCAGCTCCGACCAGGCAGAACTTACCCTGGAGATAAAATTTGTCCGCGAATACCTGAACCAGCACTTTACAACAGACAAATTCCGCACATTCAAATATGAGAGAACAACCGGGGATTTTGCCGTGACACCACCTAGATCCCTTACATATTTTGTACAGGGCGATCTGGCCCGGGCAAAGGTAAATCCCAGATCAGTATACCGTTCCAGAGATTACGTCAGAATGTTCAAGCTCATGGGTCAGGAATTCATCGCCTGCAACAACATGACTGACGACAACGAGATAGCAAGGCTCACAGGCTACTGCCTCATGCTCGACAAATATCTCAAGTCCATGAACCTGTACGCCATAGATCCAAGCCCACTGCTCGACAAGTACAACGCACTCCCAAAGAGTGCTTCCCCAGTCTCACAGACTCCGGCTAAGTCGACAGCTTCCGAAAGGGCTGAACCCGTCAAGGATGTGGACACTCTTCTCGAGGAACTGAATTCCATGACCGGACTCGAGAGCGTGAAGAAGGACATCACCAACCTCGTAAACCTTCTGAAGATCAAGAAGCTCCGCGAGGAAAACGGCATGAAACAACCGTCCGTATCTCTCCACCTTGTATTCTCCGGCAATCCGGGAACAGGAAAGACCACGGTGGCAAGACTTCTTGCAAATATCTATAAGGGTCTGGGCATACTGTCAAGAGGACAGCTTGTCGAGGTCGACAGAGGCGGACTTGTTGTGGGATATATTGGTCAGACAGCCGTCAAGACAACCGAGGTCATAGAATCAGCCCTCGGCGGGATCTTATTTATAGATGAGGCTTATACTCTCACCGCAGGCAAAGGTGAGAATGATTTCGGCCAGGAGGCAGTGGACACGCTGCTCAAAGCTATGGAGGATCACAGAGATGATCTCATAGTCATAGTTGCCGGCTACCCGGATCTCATGGAACGGTTCCTGAGCTCCAACCCGGGACTTCGTTCCAGATTCAACAAATTCATCACATTTGAGGATTACACCGGGGACGAGCTTATGTCCATCTTCGAGAGCATGTGTTCCAAGCAGGAATACAAGCTGGACGATGATGCCCGCGCATACGCCTCAGAATACTGGCACGACAAAGCCGCACATCACGACGATACATTTGCCAACGCCCGTGAAGTCCGTAACTTTATGGAATCCGCCATATCCAGGCAGGCCACCAGAATAGTTTCCATGGACAACATTGACGTAGCCACACTTGAGACCCTTACAAAGGAAGATCTGATGGCTTAGGCTTGTAATATTTTTTGGATAAAGAAAGAGAGGTATTTTATTTTGAACAGATCATTATCGACAGATAATCCTATCATGAATTTTCTAACCATAGTGTGCGATATAGTAATATTGCATTTTCTGTGGCTGCTGACTTCCTTGCCAATCCTCACGATAGGTGCATCGACCACAGCACTCTACTACACCACCATGAAATGCATCAGAAACGGTCAGGGCGGCGTGGTCAAGCTGTTCTTCAAGAGCTTCAGGGAGAATTTCAAACAGGCCACAGGGATAGGAGTTCTGGCTCTGCTTGCCGGTGTCCTGTGTGCATTTGACATGTGGTTCGCCGTGAGCAGGAACATCAAAAGTATGCTGGTCATATTCACCATCATGTCACTTATCTACCTGTTCACTGTACTGTATGTATTCCCACTTCAGGCGCAGTTTGAGAACACAGTCAAAGCGACCATCAAGAACGCATTCCTCATGTCCATCAAGAATCTTCCATGGACACTTCTCATGGTTGCGATAACGGCAGCGATCGCAGCGGGATGCTATTTCAGCTCCACCGTGCTCGGTCTTATGCTCATATGTGTCGCAGGACTTCACGCTTATCTGTGCTCACTGGTATTTGTACACATCTTCAACGAGTACATGCCGGAGGAGGAAGAGAAGAGCGACGAGGACTTCCATATAGTTGACGATACAGACGAGGACTAACACCCCTTGCCAACACATACAGATGAATAATATACATGGCGTGCGCCGGCTTTCTTCAGAGGGCCGGCGCACACGTCTATGGTGACACCGGTTGTATATATGTCATCCACAAGCAGGATATTTCTGTACTCCGGGTACACTCTGCCTATGTCCATGGATGTCTTTATGTTGTTTGCCCTCTCCAGGTTGTCCAATTTCTTCTGCGGTGTGGTGTACTTTCTTCTCACCAGCATATCCTCACAGAATGGAAGCCCCAGTTCATCAGCGACAACCTTCGCCAGTACAGCCGCCTGATTGTAGCCGCGCTGTCTCTGCTTTCTCCTGTGCAAAGGTACACAGGTGACCGCATCTATTTCATACCTTCTGACATACGGGCGCACCTTCTCCGCCATCTGAGCTCCGTAGAAATCACAATATTCTTTTTTGTTATGGTATTTTATCGCCAGAACACTGGCTTTGACGGGTTCCATGTAATTAAATACGGGGAAACCTCTTTCGAAATTTCTTGAATGTTTTTCACAGTCCAGACAGAGCTCCCGCTCTTCACTGTCGACCTCCTTGCCGCACACCATACATGACGGAGGCTTCACATAGGGAAGGCTGTTATGCCCTCTGCATATCAGCCCTTCTCCCATCGGAAGCACCTCGTCACATATCGCACACCGGCGGGGATACAGGAGATCCGTGAGCAGTCGTCCGAACCCGAACTTATCTGCGCATCGTTTCATCTTCTCTCCATCTCCCTGAGTCTCAGTGCAAATGAGGTGTATCTCTTCTGTTCATCCTCATTGTCTATCATCGTATTTACCAGTCCTATATTGCCCACTATGACCACGCTTCTTCTGGCTCTCGTCACCGCCGTATACAGCAGGTTTCTGTTCAAAAGCTTAGGTGGGCATCTGAGAAGCGGGATCACAACCACGGGATACTCACTTCCCTGCGACTTATGTATGGTTATCGCAAATGCATGCTCAAGCTCCTCAAGCTGGTTGTATGGATACTCAGTCTGTCTTCCATCGTCAAATTCCACCACGATCCTCTGCTCGTAGTCGTCAACAGCCTTTACAAATCCAATATCGCCGTTGAACACTCCGACTCCTTCCTCCTTGGCAAATCTGCCCGACGGATCCAGTATCTTCCACTCCTGCTTGTAATTGTTCTTGACCTGCATGACCTTATCGCCCTGTCTGAACACCACATCGCCCCGGTCATGCTCGGGTTTTCCGTGTCCCTCCGGATTGAGGACATCCTGAAGCTGCTTGTTGAGGTTCTCAACACCCATATCATACTTACGCATAGGTGTCAGCACCTGTATATCCGATTTATCCACACCAAAATATGATGGAAGCTGCTTTGTCAGAAGCACCTTGAGCTCTGCCACGATCTCATTGTAGCCATTCCTTGGAACAAAGAAGAAATCCCTGCTCTTGTTCTTGATCTCCACATGCTCTCCATCCTTTATCCTGTGGGCATTGCCTATGATATCGCTGTCCTCGCCCTGTCTGTATATCCTGTCCAGCACCGACACGCTGAACACACCGGACGCTATGATATCCTTGAGCACATTTCCCGGGCCAACTGACGGAAGCTGATCCGAATCACCCACAAGCACAAGTCTTGTGCCCGGAGCCACAGCCTTGAGCAGACTGTAGAAAATGCTGCTGTCAACCATGGACATCTCATCTATTATGATAACATCGGCCTCAAGTGGATTGCTCTCATTCCGCATAAATGTATACGCAGAAGTCTCTTCTCCTTCCACTCCGCCCGTAAGCTCGAGCATTCTGTGTATGGTCTGTGCTCCGTATCCTGTGGCCTCTGTTATCCTCTTGGCTGCACGTCCTGTAGGCGCAGCGAGAACTATCTTCATCCTGAAGCTCTCGTATATCTTGATAAGTACATTTATGATCGTTGTCTTTCCGGTTCCGGGGCCTCCGGTTATGACCGCAACGCCGTGATCCACGGCATTTCTTATGGCAAGTCTCTGGGCATCAGCCAGCTTCATATTCTCTGACTTTTCTACCGTCTCAACAACCTTGTCTATCTTGAGCTTTGCCTTTGAGAAATCTATGTTGAGCTCACACAGAAGTCTTGCCGAATTGAGCTCCATATAATAATTAGGTGCTGCATACACGGCATTTGTCACGTTTGACTCTGACTCCGTATCCAGCAAATCCATGTCTATGTCAGCCACCGGATCATCAAGGCTCACATCTGGGAGCTCCCCTGAATCTGGATCGTCCTTCAACTCCTTTATGATTATCTTGCCGGCAACGCTGAGCTCAAGTATCTGATTGCATATAGACATCTCAAGCTCCGGATCATATGGCATGTACTCATTCATCAGCAATGAATATGTCTTGTCTACCAGCATCTTCTGGGGAATATACATATGGCCAAGTCCATTTGCACCGGATAGGGCATACATAATAGCGGCTCTTACCCTGAAATCAGAATCTCTTCCGATACCAAGTCTGTCCGCAATCTCGTCCGCTGTCCTGAATCCAACGCCCGTTATATCCTCTGCTATCTTATAGGGATTTGTCCTCACTATGTCGTACACTTCGTCACCGTATTCATTGTAGATCTTTACAGCGAGGTTCACCGGGATATTGAGACCGGTCAGGAACATGAGCGCATCCTGCATCTCTTTCTTCTCGTTGTATGACACGGCAATGTCTCTGGCCTTCCTCTCTGATATTCCACGTATCTCCGCAAGGCGCTCCGGCTCTTCCTCGATTATCCTGAGTGAGTCCATGCGAAACTTCTTCACTATACGTTTTGCCAGAGCCTCTCCGACACCCTTTATGATGCCCGAACCGAGGTACTTCTCAATACTGAGCACATCATCCGGCATCTTGATCTCACATGAGGTGAATTTGAACTGCAAATCATAAGTTGGATGCTCTACATAATCCCCCTCCGCCGATACATAGATCCCCTCTGCAACGCCGTGAAGATTCCCCACAAAAATATCTTCGCCGTCCTCGCCCTCAACGGCGAAGACGGCGTACCCATTGTCTTCATTCTTATATATAACTTTCTCTACGTAACCTTCTCTTACCAAGTTTTCTCTCCTCTGAAGACTGAGTCCTCAGCTCCTGTCTTAATTGTTCTTCTCGCTGAGAAGCTCGATGTACTTTCCTGTACCAATGGCCACCGCTCTGAGTGGATCCTCCGCTGTCATGGTGGTTATTCCTGTCTTCTCCTCAAGCAGCTCCTCAAGTCCGTGGAGCAGCGCACCACCACCAGTCAGAACTATACCACGATCTGCAATATCAGCAGCAAGCTCAGGAGGAGTTCTCTCCAGAACTGAATGAACAGCTTCACATATCTGGGACGCAGGCTCACGAAGTGCCTCCTCCGTCTCATCCGATGTGACCGTAACAGTCTTCGGAAGACCGGTTACAAGGTTTCTGCCTCGTATATCCAACGTTATATTCTCAGGTCTTCTGTAACATGTACCTATCTTGATCTTGATCTCCTCGGCGGTTCTCTCTCCTATGAGAAGGTTATGCTTCTTTCTCATGAATCTGACAACTGCCTCATCAAAATCATCTCCGGCCACCTTAATGGATGCACTGACAACAGGACCTCCGAGAGAGATGACTGCTATATCGGCAGTTCCACCACCTATATCAACTATCATGTTACCACATGGTCTGTATATATCTATTCCTGCGCCAATGGCTGCTGCCACAGGCTCCTCAATTATGGACACATCCCTGGCACCGGCCGCATAAGTTGCATCCTCAACTGCCTTCTTCTCAACCTCTGTAACCTGAGAAGGTACACATACGCTGATCCTAGGTCGTCTTCCAAAATAACTCCTTCCGACAGCCTTCTGTATGAAATACTTGAGCATCTTCTCTGTTATCGTATAATCAGAGATTACGCCCTGCCTGAGAGGTCTGATGGCCACTATATTACCCGGAGTTCTTCCAAGCATAAGTCTCGCCTCTTCACCAATAGCCACTATCTTATTAGTATCCCTGTCGTATGCAACTACTGAAGGCTCCTTGAGTACGACTCCTTTGCCTTTCACATACACCAGTATACTGGCTGTACCTAAATCTATACCAATATCTGCGCTTGCCATCACAAGTCTCCCTTCTATTCGTTCACGTCCCTTAATATTACAAGAGATGCATTGCTGCCGTCAAGCCATTTCATGCTAACTTCAGTCAAATCCATGATCTTGTCGAGACTTCTTATATAGCTTCTCCAGTGGACCTCCTTGCTGTCCGTAGCCAGATGCTGATCCGGACCTCCCATGAGCTTGTACTTATCTCTGAGATTCTCTATAAGGAGCTTACTGTCCTTGTCTGTAAAATCATATCCAAGCATATCGTTCAGAGTCCTGTTCGAGAACAGCACTCTTCCAGTATCAACTTCTCTAATAAATATACCCTCATCAATATAGTTATATGTATCGAGGAGAACACTGTTTATGCGTTTAACGCTGTCATCGCTCTCTATCTTCTCAATGGCACTTCTGAGTACATCACCTGTCTGCTTTACAAATTCAATCTCCTCTGTGGTCCACAATTTGTTGATAGAGGTATTCGCCAACACAAATACCGCTCCATAATTGCCATTGACATACACAGGAACTGCGGTAAAGCTCTTAACAGGCCCCCCTGACATGATCTTCTTAGCTGCTTCATCCATATGCTTTGCATCTATCACAAGGTATCCCTTGTCCACCAGCTTGCCCGAGCCCTGACCATTCTGCCATGATCTGAACTTCATGTTGGCGCGCTGCCACTCTGTCACATACTCCTCCGCAGACATGCTCTGATTCTTGGACCAGATATACTGGCAATCCAGATCTCCCTGCTTGTCCTTCACATACAGGGCTGCCACGTCAGCATTTAAGACCTCGCCCACCTGTGCTATCACGTCATTGATAACCTGCTGGGAGCTCTTATCTGAAGTGTTCAGGGCATCAAGCAGAATCTTCTGCCACTGCAGCTTGTTCTCCATTATGACCTCCTCTGACTTGGCACGGATCGCCTCCTTTGCCAGGATCTGAGAGCTGAATGCGTATTCGGAGAAAATGCGTCCAAGCTGCCACTGCACCTTGTATACGCTCTCCATTTTCTTCGCATCCTCGTCATCATATGAGCAGCATATCCATGTTGCCACATGCTTGCCATCTATCATGATCGGTGCACCACAGATCATACTTCCCGTGATGTCATCGTCCATTTCCATCATAACCGGAACATTGTTCCTGAGAACTACCTCATTTAACTTCATATATATCTGCTTATACTGAGGCTTCTCAAACATATCATAGAAATAACCCATATGCTTCTGAGGGCCGGCCGGCTCAACCATCTTCTTGCCCACAGGATCTATGATAGTTGTATAAAGTCCTGTGAGTGCAGAGAACGCCTTCGTTATCAGAGTCCACTTCTCGGTATCTATCTGATTCCTTTCCTCATCCGACTGGGTATTTGTCTTCATAATGTATGAGAGCTTGTCATCGAACTCCTTCTTAGCGCGCTCAACACTGTTCTCAAGAGCCTTCTTGTCCGTAATATCAGATATAAAATACTCAACCGTGTATGTGTTATCAGCCGCCTGTGTCACAGAGCTCTGGGACTTCACCCAAATAACCTCGCCTCTGTCGTTGACTATCCTGAACTCTTCCTCGTAGTCCTTGTCCTCGCGCTTCGTGGCGTTTCTGACATTCGCCATAACCCTGCTTCTGTCCTTCGGATGGATATAATCCTCTATGAGTCTGTCACCAAGCTTGATGGCATCCACATTTATTCCCATCTGCTTGGCGTTCGGGGTTATATACTTGAAGATCGGTCTGCCATTCTCGTACTGCTGTACCATGACAAAGCTCTTGATCTTAGACATGGCAGATAATATATACGCCGCCTGATCCTCATTGTATCCGGTCTCCTTGTCCTTTATGAACAGGAGCTCTATTCCATCCATGTCGCCATCTGTGGTTCTCACGATGTGACACTTAAGTCTCATCTTATTTATATCTCTGTGAGCTGATACGATCCTAGTCTCCATCTCAAAATCATCCACTCCGGTATTCTGAACCTTGTAGAGCTGTCCGATCAGAAGGTCATAATCACTCTTAGGGAGCAGGTCGCTGAGTCCCACCAGCCCACTGTAGAAATTGCCATCTGTATATCCATACTCAGATATGTTCTTAGATACGTATCTCGTTCTCCATACACCCTCCGGCTTATACAGATACAGAGCTATAACGCCTATATGGTTTATGATCCTCTCAAGACTCACGCTTCCTATCGTAACGTCTGATCGAAGCTCAAACAATACCATATACGCCTTCTTGTCACCATATTCAAACTGGTTGACAAATCCACTGACTACATATCTGTCCTTGTCGTTAACTATAAGTCCAAGTCTGTGCCATATGATAGCCTTCTTGTCGTCAAGTGTCGGCCAGAACTCATCGCTGACCATAAACTTATCCGGCTCCATGGCAATGGATTCAACATCCGAACCCACGATCTTAACTGCGGCATTGTTTATGCTGAGGACTTCACCATCCTCGCAGAACACAACCGCAGGATATTCAACTATTCCCAGAAAATCTGAATAACCACTAAGTCTGTTTATCTCCATAAATATCTCTCCATATATCCACTGCACAAGTGCAGTTTTATCCCATTATTATACACCCCGTATATTATTTACCCCTTAATGCACATAAAACTTTCCTATGTCCCATCACATAGAAAAGTTTCATGTTACCATATATCATATATTACTACTGTGCATCCTCAGCATCACTAACCATAGCAGTTGCCTCGCTCTTCAGTCCGGTAAATGCCTTGTCGGCAACATCCTTTGTTGAAGCACATGCAGAAATAACATTGTCCAGTGATGACAGAAGATCTGACATATATCTGCTTACGCTCTCGCACTCCTTCTTCACATTGTTGCGAAGTCTGGTTGCATCATCTGTGGCTGCATTTCTTGTATTGGCAGCATCCTTCTGAGCTTCCTCTCTCATAACCTTGCACTCGTAATCTGTCTTTGCCGACAGAGCCTCTGCATCTGCGTGAGATTTATTTCTTGTCTTCTCTGCCTCTGAGTATGCCTCATCCTTCATGCTGTTGCACTTTGCCTCGGTCTGATCATACATCTGCTGGCACTGTATCTCTGTATCTGTCTGGAGCTTTGTGCATCTCTCCTTGACATCTGTCTCGTATGCCTCGAGCTCTGCAGTTATAGTATTCTTCTTGTCTGTGCACTCCTTCTCAGTCTGTGCGATCAGTGCGTCTGCGCTCTCACGGGCCTCAAGAAGTGTTCTTGATATTGACTCGTATCTTCCTGCATTCTCAAGCTCTCTCTGCTTGTATGCATTGATCTGCTCCTTGAGTGACTCTATCTCGCTCTCCTGCTCTGAATTGGTCTTCTTGAGAGTCTCTATGGTCTTGGAAGACTCTGTCATATTGACCTCTCTCATGGTCTTGAGACTCAGAACAGCCTCGCTGAGCTTGTTGACGTTCGCCTTAAGCTCCTCTACTTCTTTATTGTGCTTTTCCTTAAGTTCATCAATATAGTAATCAACGGATGCCTTATCATATCCACCAAACTTCACTGTCTTCAGTGATTCTACTCTATCGTCAGTTACAACATCTTCTACCTGTTTTGCCATGACCTTACCTCCGAAAAACTAATCCTATTGTAGATACTCCGTAATTATAGCACACATAATTCTGTAAGCAAAGTATTTTTACCTTTTATGATTACAAACCACTTTTTTTATGCTATATTGTAACTGCTCATTGAATTTAAATTTTACGGAGGATCATATAGATGAAACACCATTCAAAACTTGTCATATTAGGTCTCGCGGCAACCCTCGTGATGACATCACTCACAGGCTGTCTTCACCGCAAGAAGACCACCTATCAGACATACATGCAGAACATTCTCGACGTCAACTACAAAGGAAGCTTTGACGGATACGTGAAGGACAACGACGGCTCCGAGGAGGACGCCTCAGCCATGTACAGCGACAGCATAGATTATCTGGCCGGCCAGCTCATCAATCATTACTCACTGAACAACGCAGAGACAGACGAGGTGGATGCTATATTTGACGAGACCGCAAAGGTCATCTACTCTAAGGCCAAATACGAGGTGTCAAGAGCCTATAAGAGCGGAAGCGACTACTATGTGGACGTGACCGTGTATCCTATGGACATTCTCAATCAGGCATTTGACGATGTGTTCGCATATATCGACGACTATAACAAGAAGATCAGCGCCGGCGATTTCAACAACACCACAAAGGAAGATTACGAGAAAGAATTTGCCCAGGGCGTGTCGGATATCCTTCAGAATAAAGCCGCAGACATGGATTACCGCAGTCCTGTTGTGGTCTCTGTGAAGATAACCGATGACGGCGACTATTACTGTGTTGACCCGGCGGGGCTGTCCCAGGTTGATGCATCCATGCTTGCAATAGAGGGTTCCCAGCAGAGCTCAGGCTCTGACAGCTCTGACAGCTCAAGCGAGGACAGTTCAGACGAAGGCGATATCTCCTCGGGTGGCGAGACCGCCGAGTAACTATATGCATTAAGAATGTGTCTTAAGAATATACATTAAGAAAAGCTCAGCCTGTGTGATTTCTACTGAATCCATCACACAGGCTGAGCTTTATATATATGTTATCTCCGGCTACTTTCTCACCCTGACTGACTTTGTCTTGCTCCATGCTGAGTAGCATCTTGTGCCAAACTTGTTCGAAAAGCTTCTAACCCTTACATAATATGTTTTTCCGCCTTTAATCCGCTGCTTTGCTCCAAGACTCGCAGTCGTCTTGCTTCCACCGCTTAACACCGTGAATGCATATGTACCCTTTTTAAAGTTTGATGTTGTTGAATACTGGATCTGATAGCCATCTGCGCAGCTTATCTTTCCCCACTTTAATCTTACAGACGCAGCCGATGGGCTCTTTATCTGGCTTATACCTGGTATCTTCGGGCTGACAGTAACAGGTATTATCTTCTTCACCTTCACATGATTCGAATCTCCAGCATATACGGTGATGTTTGCCTTGCCTATATACCGGGCTGCGATCGTTATTGTTCCAGCAGAGTCTACCTTTACAGCTTTTTTATCCGAGCTGTAGCTGAGCTTTCCGGCACGTGCGCTCACGCTCTGTGAAATAGATATTCTCTTCGAGCTGGTTGACATCTCTATTCTGTAGCTGCGCTTTTTCAGCGTTATGCTGTTCGGCGCCTTTTTGATCGTAAAATTGATCGTCTTCTGTCCCTGATATGTGCCAGCGCCTATAATTACAGCCTCTGCTGTTCCGGCTGCTTTGTTCTTATTGTATGAAACCGTATAATCTGTATCCTTCTCCAGCGTTTTGTCGCCAAGCTTTACTGTTACAGCCGGCTTCTTCGAATTACCATCATATGTATATTCTGTCTTGTTAAGTGTAACCTTTGCTGACGATATGCTCTTACGCGTGAGCTTTGAGCCATACGCATAGCTAGTCTCACCCTTTTCTCCACAGTATACACATGCATAGTAATACTCTGCCGGAGAATCATAATCTGCTGCCTTCTTCAGATATCGTGCAGTTGTTTTCTTTGCTGTGTAGCTGTGATCGACTGGGTCTGTTGCTGTACCGGTTTCAAAAATCTCACCACACATGCTGCAGACAACATCTCCTGTATATCCGCCGCCCATACAGGTAGCTTTCTTCTCTCCTACAAGCGTTCTATCATGGTCTGTCTTTGGAAGAATCTCAGTAGTCCTGCTGAGTTCTGCCTTGCACACGGTGCAGTATATAACCTTGTCTCGGCTGCCTTCAGCCTGACATGTAGCCAGATTTACATTCTCATACACAGCCTTTCCCTGGGTATGTCCGAGTGGCTCTGTCTTCTCATCCTTTGTCTTTTGGCATCGCTCACATGTGTATCTGATCAGACCTTCTGCTGCACACAAAGCTTTTTTCTTAACCACGCCTGAATCCCATCTATG
Organism: Coprococcus sp. AF16-22; assembly: GCF_003461545.1. Lineage (NCBI taxonomy): Bacteria > Bacillati > Bacillota > Clostridia > Lachnospirales > Lachnospiraceae > Coprococcus > Coprococcus sp. AF16-22. The sequence goes on along the minus strand of NZ_QTXH01000007.1, from coordinate 10,248 downwards.
TCCCAATGCACCAATGGCTATCTTCTTGGTACTCTGATAACTCTTGCCATTCAGCGTGCATTTTGCTGTACACACCTTTGCACCATCGTTCTCGCAGGATGCCTGCGTTATCTTGCTTGTTACAGTCATCGGTTCACTGATCACATGACTCGAATCTCTGGTACAGGTGAGAACCAGCTTGCAAGTGTTGCCATTTGCTGACCACTCATACTTTGGGGCGTAATCATGTCTCAGGCTATCCCCATGTGTAAATGTCTTTTTGCGATTCACTCTTCCACAGTTATCACAGGAATAATAATATTTCGCAGCAGTTGTACAGGTCGCAGCCTGTGCAAGAGTTTCATCATTTACTATTTCCGCAGTGTATGAATGTCCGCCTATCTCTGTTATATCAAGTTCATACTCAGCCTTCACCCACGGATTATATTTACTGGCAACCGTAATCGTTACAACGCCGTTGCCGATTGCCGAAAGTGATGCCGCAGTCCTAGACACTTCATTCACCTTTACAACAGTCTCATCCGACGATGTAACCGCATACTCATGTATGTCCGCTCTCGTTGGCCAATCCATTATATTTATACTCAGTTCCGCTCCAATTTCATACTCACTTGGTGAAGTAGTCCTGTTATCGCTGTCCTTCTCCTGCCAATACACATATCTGATACTGGTAGGAAGTGACACGATCTTCTCATATCCGCACTTTGAACACGTCTCTACTGTCTGGCTTTCACCCTCATCTGCCTCTGATATGACATACTCATGTCCCCCCTGATCTGCCACATTGAACGTGTATTCCTGACAAATTGAGCTGTCATATTTATGAACTATTCTTATGGTTACATCACCTGTTCCGACCGCCGTAAGCTTAGCATCATATCTTCTATAAGAAGATTCCGGATCACTCACTTTTACAATACCTTCATCCGATGATGTAACTATAAACTCAGAGTTGTCGACCTTCGTTGGTGCATAATCTACTTCCAGATTGATCTCATCACCTACTTCCACATCAGCAGGCTTGTAATATCCATTACTATCACTCCACCATACAGTACGTGTTATTGCCGTCGGGATTGTCACCGTTTTTGTCGTCCCGCACTTTGAACAAATTTTTTCTGTCTCTCCAGATCCCGGTTCTGCCTGACTTATTACATAGTCATGACCACCCACATCTGTTACCGACACAGTGATTACCCTCTTCATATCCGGATTCACGACCGGATATACAGTAACCGTCGTCTCACCTATCTTATTCATATGGAATGTTCCAGCATAGTTAGACGAAGGGGTATACGAAATAATAGACGGGTCTGCTATATCAAACACGAATTTGTCATCGGATTTGCTATCTGATGCCGTCGAGAAAGATATGTATGTCTCTATATCCTTTCCTACTTCGAACTCCTGATCATATGTGGCTGATGAAGCAGTTTCCGATAATCTCCAGTACACGTACATCGTCTTTGGTCCTGTTACTTTACATCTCGTACATACGCCATCTGTAAAGCTATGCCCAAGAGCCGGAACCTCATCCTCTATCTTTTTGTAGCCACATTTAGCGCATGTGTATACTGTTCCACCTGTCTCTGTACATGTGGCCTCTTTTTTCACACCTTCACCATACACATGCTCCGTGCATGCATCATACCGCTGTCCAAGCAGCTTATCCAGCTTGGCCTGCGCTGCATCCACCTTTTTCTGCCACTTCTCCGGATCTACAGTCTCATAATATTCATCAAACAGCTTCTCAAATTCAGCTATTGTGTACACCTCATATTGGCTAGTATAGTTTGAAAGCTTGCTTGCATTGAAGCATGAAGTATTGCCATACCTGCCATAGAGTGTGAATCCGACTCCCATCACCTGATCTGCTGCCCAGAACATATTGGTATAATGTCCAACCGTGACTCCCTCCGAATCCGCCTTTTGTTCAACAGCTGTAAGCTGACTCTGCGAAGTTATGGATGAATATCCCAGCTCATCCCTTATCTTGTTAAAAGATGCCTTCTCACTGTTCCATCCTGCCGCCGGATCAGTATATCCAAACGCCAGATTCTCACATGACACCTGAAGAAGTGAATGATTTGTGAGTCCTGCACCTCTGTCCGCGCCTGACTGTGCCACCGCCATGAAATAGAAATTAGTCTTAGCCGCATTCCTCTTCATTGCCCCGACATAGTTTTCGTCTGTGTCCCTTAACGAATTAATTTTATTCAATACCGCAAATGTCGCCTTTGTGTTTTCAAGCGATATGGCGTCTTTCTTATCTCCGGTAACAACAACCTTGTTATTTCTCGATTCCGGAAGACCTGTATTATTTCCTCCCGCCCACTTGGAGAAATCTTCCTCACATGCCTCCTGCAGGACAGCCTTGGCCCGATTCAGATCATATTTCTGTTTTGTTGTCAGGTTGCTTTTCGCAAGCATCCAGTCTACAAAACCTATAGAGCCCTGATCATATACGGTCATCACTTCACTCTGATCTTTCTTCACCTGTTCCAACTCACTCTGAGCCTCTTCTATCTGCTGGTCAAGGGTACTGGCCTTAACAGTCTGAATACCTGTCGTCTGAATACCTGCCGTCAGCATCAGCACTGCACACATTACCACTGTTGCTGCTTTTTTACACAGTGTCCTTCCCGATAAGCTTCCTTTTCTTTTCATAATCTTTGATACTCCCCCTTTTTTCACATTCTATTTATATTACCCCTTTACCCACATGTACTCCGGCGCGCCCATGCAGGGGATTTATTATAAAATAAGGAGACTCATTATAATAATAAACAAGTCTCCTTATCCAGTATAATATACTATTTTATTTCTCCTTGAAGGTGAACTCCTCGTTCGCAAGCTTGAATCTGATACCATCTATGAGCATCATATCCGTTCCGCTGCTTATGATCTTGCCACCAAGGTAAGTGTGGTTGGTCGACTTGTTATCTCTCAGATAGTACACGCCGTTGACATTGATAATGTAAGCATGGCGGCGACTGACTGAATTGTTGTCAGTTACCTGATAGTCAACTCCCTGTGTAGACTTACCGATACAGAATATCGGCTTGTCGATCCTTATCCTCTCACCTGTTCTGGTTCTTATGATGACAGGGCCGCTCTTGCCACGGTTGTTGGCTGTGAGAACTGTTGTCGAACCGTCATCGTTGTCATCAAATCCAATATCATTTGATGAGAAATCCTTAACTTCCTTTGCAAGCTTGAATGAAGAAGTTGTAACATGAGGAGTCTCAGGAACCTCTACCTTAGCCACATTGACCGGGCTGACTCCCGCTGACTTCATAAGCTCCTGCTCATCCTCAGGATGTGCTATATTGTCATTCTTCAGGTCTGTTATAAACTTATAAAATTCTGACAGATAAAATGTAGGATTGTGATCAAAGTATTTGATAAGCTCATATCCGGCATCGGATGCCTTCTTATTCGCAAACTTCATATTGCCCATAAGATCCCTTATAAACTTCTCCATATTACATCTGTCCATAGGCTTATCTATAGGCAGGAATATGAGCTGAACAGCCATATTCTGGAAGTCTATATACATATATCCCTTATTCAGTATAACCTTTCCAATGGACAGATCATTCGCCTTGAGATACATGAGCTGATCTGCAATACTGAATATCAGATCAACCAGCTCATCCTTGTGTATCTTCTTCTCAAGGAACTGATTCATGGTAGTCATGGCTGGAATAGAATATGTCAGAGCTCTCTGACCATCTATATATTCCTCATGGCAGAACGCATTATTGCCCACAAACTGAGCATTGTACAGCTCTACCTCATTGTGAAGAACCTCTACATCGTCTTCAATCTTAAAGTACAATTTGTACTCATCACACAAATACATCTTATCACTCATATAAAACCCTCCGATATTTATCGCACGATATCCATGTAAGTCCCGGAGTCAATTATTCTACTGTAACTGACTTTGCCAGATTACGTGGCTTATCTACGTCCAACCCCTTTGCATCGGACGTGTAATACGCTATAAGCTGCAGGATGACAGCAGCCGAAAATACCGTGAACAATCCATCCTGCTTTGGTATGGATATGTGTTTGTCACATACATCTTTATCATTGTACTCTTCATCCATGCTGACAAGAATGACGTATGCGCCTCTTGCCTTAACCTCGCGTATATTGGAAATCATCTTTCCGTATACAGATTCCTGTGTAGCCAAAGCTATGACCGGAACGTTCTCAGTTATGAGTGCTATCGTTCCATGTTTTAACTCCCCTGCCGCATAAGCCTCAGCGTGAACATAAGAAATCTCTTTCAGCTTCAGTGCACCTTCCAGTGACAGTGTATAATCCAGTCCTCTTCCTATGAAGAATGCATCCGGAGCCATCTTTATATAGTTTGCAACTGTCTTTACTTCATCTGCCTGCTTGAGTGTCTCCTCTATCACCGGGATAACGCCCTGAAGCTGTCTGATGAATGCCTTTGCCCTGTCCTCAGAGTATATACCCTTGACATAGCCAAGTCTGCATCCAATGAGATACATTGCAGCCATCTGTACCGAATATGCCTTGGTACTTGCAACTGCGATCTCAGGACCGGCATGTGTATAAAGGACGTAATCGCTCTCTCTGGCGATGGTCGATCCCTTTACATTGACTATGGACAGAACCTTTGATCCACATCTCTTGGCAAGTCTGAGTGCCTCGAGTGTGTCAATAGTCTCTCCTGACTGTGATGTAACTATTACGAGAGTCTTTTCATTTATGAGTGGTTCCTTGTATCTGAATTCTGATGCTATCTCAACATTAACAGGAATCTTTAACTCCTTCTCAATCATGGCCTTGCCGACTATTCCGGCGTGCATAGCTGTTCCGCATGCAACCACTGTGATGTTCTCAAGATTCTTAAACACCTCATCATCGATGCCGTCCTCAGTGAAATCAGGAAGCTCATTCACTATACGAGGAGTTATCGTGTTTCTCAGTGCCTCTGGCTGCTCATAGATCTCCTTCAGCATAAAGTGCGGATATCCACCCTTCTGAGCTGCCGTTATGTCCCATGTTATCTTGAGCATCTCCGGCTCTACCATGTTCCCCTTCATGTCTTCTACTCTGATGCCTGTGCTTGAGAGTGTCAGTATATGATACTCCGGCACAACAAAGTATTCCTTTGAAAATGATATTATCGCTGTGAGGTCTGATGCAATGATCGATCCCTCATCTGTGTATGAAGCGATCATCGGACTTACATTTCTCACTGCGTATATCTTGCCCGGTCTGTCTGCAAACATAATGCAGAGTGCAAATGAACCGGCTATAGCCTTAACAGCCTTTCTGATAGTCTCGATGGGATTGCCATCGTACAGTGTGTCCAGAAGTGCTGCTACTACCTCTGTGTCCGTCTCGGATACCAACCTGTCGGCCAGTCCGTATTCTCTCACAATGTCGTTATAGTTCTCTATAATTCCATTATGTATAAGTGCCACATCTCCGCACCTATGTGGATGTGCATTCACATCCGTAACTCCGCCGTGAGTAGCCCATCTCGTATGGCCTATTCCACAGGTTGATCTGTACACAGGACTGTCGTCGCTGCACATCTCCCTGAGGTCTTCCACTCTGCCGGCTTTCTTCTTGATCGTCAGTGTATCATCATCATTAAGCAGTGCTATTCCCGCACTGTCATATCCCCTGTACTCGAGCTTTGCCAGTCCGTCAATAAGAATGTCCTTGGCTGGTTTCTTTCCTACATATCCTATGATTCCACACATATTAAATTAATCTCCTTTCGGCTTATAACCACGCTGTATACTGATAATATTATAATATGGCGCACTTAAAAAAGGTGAAACCACCATACATAACAGCTATGGGTGTCTGGTCATGATTCTTTGTTTTGGAGTTACCCCCATATTTGGATATCATGTGCGCATCCAGACTCTGCGTGAAGGCATCCGCCGAATATTCGATAACCTTCAACCTCGTTATCCCTGAAAGCCAAAGCCCAGGGGTCATGGCGCTAAGATTTCTAAATCTTTCCAAAGGCACACTCCTCCTGTCCGTGCACCTAACAAAATTCTATCATGAAACATCTAATAAATCAATGCAGAAAGGCCTCTGCGTATAATCTTTGTAACATAAAATTTACTTCAGCTTTATAAATAAAAACAGGGAAACACCACGGATCCCGGCCGTGTGCCCGGCCTGTGATGCTTCCCTCATTATATCCACTATTTTATATCTTAGCTTATAAAGCATCCACCTGGGAAGTCCTTCTCGGTGGTCAGGAGTGACAGATTGCCCTCAGGATCCTCTGCGCACAGAAGCATACCCTCTGATACGACTCCGGCAAGCTTACATGGCTTAAGATTTACTATAGCCACAACCTTCTTACCTACCATATCCTCTGCTGAGTATGTACCCTTGATTCCTGATACTATCTGCTTTACATTGTTCTTGCCAAAGCTTACCTGTGAGCAGAGAAGCTTTCTTGAATTAGGAACCTCCTCACATGCAACAATCTCGCCGATCATGAGCTGCATCTTCTGGAACTCCTCAATGCTTATCTCCTGCTTGTCAACTACATCAGGATTGGCCTTGAGTGCCTGGACCTTCGCCTCAGCTATCTTGATCTTCTTGGTCTCAGCAGAATTCTCCTTCTCTTCCTTCTGCTTCTTGGCCTGCTCGTACATGGACTCCTTCTCCACTGGAGCGAACTCGGCAACCTTAGCCATAACTTCCTTCACGTCAAGACGTGCGAATAGGATCTCAGGCTGCTCTGTTACCTTTGTTCCTGACTTGTACAGACCAAACTTTCCAAGCTCTGTGACCTTTCTCTTCTCGGTATTGAGCTGTGCCATGATCTTCTCAGTTGTCTCAGGCATATATGGCTCAAGGAGTGTTGCACCTATAACGATGCTCTCGACAAGGTTGTACAGAACTGTGTTCAGTCTGTCCTTCTTGTCCTCCTCCTTTGCGAGTGCCCAAGGCATTGTCTCATCTATGTACTTGTTGCATCTCTTGAACAGTGCAAATATCTCTGTGATCGCATCTGCAACCTTGAGCTTATCCATGCACTCTGCAACCTTGTATCTGCAGTCCATAACGACCTTCTTAAGATCCTCATCGACAGGCTCTGTGACGTTGGTATTTGTCACAATGCCACCGAAATACTTGTTTGACATCGATATGGTTCTATTGACCAGATTTCCAAGTGTATTTGCAAGCTCTGAGTTGAGTCTCTCAACCATGAGCTCCCATGAGATAACTCCATCATTCTCAAATGGCATCTCGTGAAGAACAAAGAATCTGACAGCATCCACGCCAAATATATTGACCATATCGTCAGCGTACATTACGTTGCCCTTCGACTTACTCATCTTGCCATCACTCTGGAGGAGCCAAGGATGACCGAATACCTGCTTTGGAAGCGGAAGTCCGAGTGCCATCAGCATGATAGGCCAGTAAATGGTATGGAATCTCAGGATATCCTTGCCGATCAAGTGAAGATCTGCCGGCCAGTATTTATAAAACTTCTCATCGCTCTTTCCATCTACGTCATATCCAAGTCCAGTTATGTAGTTTGAAAGTGCGTCAACCCACACATATACAACGTGCTTTGGATCAAAGTCCACTGGGATTCCCCACTTGAATGATGTTCTTGATACACACAGGTCCTGAAGTCCCGGCTTAAGGAAGTTGTTAACCATCTCGTTACGTCTTGACTCAGGCTGTATAAACTCAGGATGCTGCTCTATATGCTTCATGAGCTTGTCCTGATACTTGCTCATCTTGAAGAAGTATGCCTCCTCCTTGGCCTCCTGAACAGGTCTTCCACAGTCCGGACACTTGCCATCTATGAGCTGTCCATCTGTGAAGAACGACTCACATGGTGTACAGTATTTTCCTACATAATGTCCCTTATATATATCACCCTGATCGTACAGCTTCTTAAATATCTTCTGTACCTGCTTCTCATGGTAATCATCTGTTGTACGGATAAACTTGTCATATGAAGTATTCATGAGATCCCATATTCTCTTGATCTCACCTGATGTCTCATCAACGAATTCCTTTGGGGTCTGCATGTTCTCAAAAGCCTTGTTCTCGATCTTCTGTCCATGCTCATCTGTTCCTGTCATGAATCTTACATCATAACCTGCGAATCTCTTGTACCTTGCAATGCTGTCAGCCAACACGATCTCGTAGGTGTTGCCTATATGAGGTTTACCTGATGCATATGCAATGGCGGTTGTAATATAATACGGTTTTTTTGCCATTTCAAAAACCCTCCCTGAAAAAATACTACAAGCACAAATGAAATGCTTGTGCAACTTTACCGAAAAACTCCTCGGTAATTGTAAATTATATGCCTTTTTATTATTTATTGTCAAGAAGATGGGATATTAAATAAGTCTGTTACGATGGTCATTCTATAACACTGCCAATAAACTTGTCATCGTCTCTCTCTCAAAAGCGCATCACATTCCTGAGAACGGCAAACATCACCGCCCCGGCAATACATATAAATATAAGTATATTGTCAAATCGTGATAACTTTCTGTTTCCATATCTTACGAATACATAATCGTTTTTTACAATTATGTATGCCAACGCCGGAAGAGCTATAAACATAAATTGATTATAAGCAAATGCCTTTGCAAGATCCAGCCTTACGGCCGCAAGGATAGCCCGTGTTATCCCGCATCCTGGGCATAAAAATCCGGTTATCTTTCTGAATATACATGGTATGGCAAGTCCTGTCACTCTTATGAATATATAATAGAGGATGCCTATCCCCACGAGGATGGCATCCCTTTTAATTATCGCATTTCTTCTTGATTTCTGTATCTGATCCATGCTCTGTATTTCTTTGTCTCCGCCGACTACTGCTGGCTGTTATCACTGCCTGAAGCATCTGCTGATGTGTTAATATTCTGATCTGACTGCTGGCCAAATGTATTCTGGTCTAAACCGGCCTGCTGACCATATCCCTGCTGATTGTATGCATTCTGATCATATCCCTGCTGGCTGTATGGCTGCTGTCCGTATGCCTGCTGGTTATATGCATTCTGGTTATATGCATTCTGGTCATATCCCTGCTGACCATATGGCTGCTGTCCGTATGCCTGCTGGTTATATGCGTTCTGATCATATCCCTGCTGGCTGTATGGCTGCTGACCATATCCCTGCTGATTGTATGTATTCTGACCATATCCCTGCTGGTTGTATGCATTCTGATCATATCCCTGCTGACCATATGGCTGCTGACTGTAGGTCTGCTGACCATATCCTGTATTCATCTGAGGTATAGCCTCTGCATATTTGTTTGCAGTGTCCTGCATAAGCGCATATGCAATAATTCCAAGTCCAAATACCTGAAGAAGGACGTATAAGATGCCTGAGTTGCTTGATGGTACACCGTTCTTATTCTTTATGATATCAACTTTCTCGCCCATCTTATATGCCCAGAACCATCCATAGATGTTACATGTAACGATAGTGAGCAAAAGCGACATTCCACCACTTGTTGCATCTGTCTCTCCTGACTCCTGATTGATATCGTCTGTTAGCACAACAAACCAATACAATCCATATATTCCGCATGTCACAATTGAAAGCAGAATACATATTCCAATATTCCTCTGTTTGATCATAATTGATAATCCTCCTTAAACTTAAATCCTTAATTGAATTATGTAGGACTTGTGTATGACTGCAATTATTCCACTCATATGTAAACCACTGCATAACTGCAATAAAAATAACAGAATAGCCCCGCAGACACAACTCAGTCTACGGGACTATTTTCTCATACATTTTGTCTGTACGCAACTGCATCTATACATTTTTCAATGTATATTTGTATGCAATTTGATTCATTACGCATTTTTATTGATGGTATCCTGCATAATAGCATATGATACAATTCCAAGTCCACATAACTGGAGCAGAAGGAAAAGTATGCTTGAATTTCCTGCTGACTGACCATTCTTTGTCTTTATTGCATCAATCTTCTCGCCCATCTTGTATGCCCAGAACCATCCATAGATATTACATGTAACGATAGTAAGCAACAATGCTACCCCACCGCTTGTTGCATCTGTCTGTCCGGATTCCTGATTAGCATCGTTTGTAAGGCAAACGAACCAATACAGTGCATAAATTCCAAATGTAATGATTGAAAATACTATGCACAAAGCAATGTTCCTCTGTTTGATCATAAAATGTCCTCCCTTGATTTAATTATAAATTTTTTATAAAAAT
>NZ_QTXH01000006.1:37617-175195 GCF_003461545.1 Coprococcus sp. AF16-22 | reverse complement strand
TAACTTGTACTTGACAAGAGGTCATTACATATCAGATTTTAGCACAAAACGTTATTGACAACTAATTTGAGTTAGGGCATACTAACCTTGATGATAATATTATCAACAATCAGAAGGAGGCGTGTATGATGACTAACGAAAGATTAGAGACGGACAAGAAGAGTATAGATGATACAGGTATCCAGCGTACAGAGATGCAGAAAGAGATCGTTATCAGCAGACTCAGGGAAATGGGATGCAGGATAACCAGACAGAGAATGATACTCCTTGACATAATACTCGGGGAAGAGTGTTCTTCCTGCAAGGAGATTTATTATAAGGCGACCAAGCAGGACAGTCGTATAGGCTCGGCTACAGTGTACAGAATGGTGAATACATTGGAGGATATAGGAGCCATCAACCGTAAAAACATGTATAAGGTTGCCTGTGGTGCCAACTGTGGTATAGAGGATGCCTGTGTCATTGAGCTTGATGATTCATCCAGCATTGAGCTTTCGGCCAAAGAGTGGAACAGGATAATCCGTGCAGGACTTATGGCTGGCGGATATATTGAGAATCAGATGGTGACAGGTGTCAATGTAAAGCCTTGTGGCTGTGGCTCATGTTGTTAATAACGAAGGAGATGATCTACAATGGGTGGAACAATATTGGTAGTGTGCATACTGGTGCTTATAGTAGTGGGTGCAGTTATCAGTTCTACAAAGCACTTTAAAGGAGAAGGAGGCTGCTGTGGCGGCGGTGGTTCCGTCAAGGTCAAGGGTGACAAGATAAAGGATGTTGTCGCCGTGAAGACTATTTACATAGAGGGAATGCACTGCAGCAACTGTTCAGATCGTGTACAGAATGCACTGAACAGTCTGAGCCAGGTGAACGCAAAAGTCGACCTCAAGAAGAAGCAGGCTATCGTTAAGCTCGGAAGAGAAGTATCTGATGATGAGCTTAAGAGCTGTGTAGAGAAGTGTGGATACTCAGTAACCGGTATAGGATAAAGGCTTGAATAAAAAATTGTAAAAAATTTTCAAAAAATTGTTGGCAATTCGAATAAGATGTGGTATTATCCATATTGTTGTTGAAAACACAACAGATAAGCGCGAGTGGCTCAGCGGTGGAGCATCTCCTTGCCAAGGAGAGGGTCGCGGGTTCGATTCCCGTCTCGCGCTCTGGATAATTTCCATGTTGCTAAAATTTTAAAAAAGTTGTTGACAGTTTGCTGGCGGTGTGATATTATCCATATTGTTGTTGGTAGCACAGCAGATAAGCGCGAGTGGCTCAGCGGTGGAGCATCTCCTTGCCAAGGAGAGGGTCGCGGGTTCGATTCCCGTCTCGCGCTCTTTTATATTAATTCACACTCAGGATTCAATCCTGATTTTTTTTTGCCCTCAGAAGCGATTGGTAATAAAATTTAAACATTTTTACTATTGAATAAATGACATGTAGTGATATAATCAATCACAATCGTTGAATATCAGAAAAAGTATAATTTTTACGAGGTAATGATTAAATTATGAAAGAGAGACTTAAGAATTTTCATCATTCAGCAGTTTTTATCTGTCTGGTTCTTGCAATTGTTCTGGACGTTGTTCTGGAAGCTCTTGGAAGACATTCGCTGTTTAAGGCGATATCGTATGTGTGGAATCAGCCGCTCATATTTCTGTATAACTGTTCGATCATTTTCTTTACGCTGACACTTTCGCTGCTCATGAGAAAGAGAATATTCGGATACTGCGTTATATCGTTTGCATGGCTGATACTTGGAATCACGAACTGCATAGTTCTGGGATTCAGAATAACGCCATTTTCAGCTATCGATATGCTTATGGCGAGGAATACGATAACTATCATAGACAAATATTTTAATGTATGGCAGATCGTGCTCATAGCTGCGCTTCTGTTCGTTGCGCTGGCAGCCATCATAGTTCTGTTCATAAAATCGCCGACGGTTACGGGCAATATATATAGAACGAGAACGACTGTGTTTATAGTTGCGACATTCTTCTGTGTAATGCTCTTCACCAAGATCGCGCTCAATGCACAGACTATATCAGATAATTTTGCAAACCTTGCAACGGCATACAACAATTATGGATTTGTATACTGTTTCTCAAACAGTGTGGTCGATGTAGGTATAGGACAGCCGAGTGATTACAGCGAGGATAAGATGCTTGAGATAAAGGATGATCTGGACAGTGTTGGCACAACGGATTCAAAGCTTGGCAAGGACAAGCCAAACGTTATATTTGTACAGCTTGAGTCATTCATGGATCCGTCATATGTAAAATGCCTCACGTTCAATGAGAATCCTATTCCGAATTTCACAAAGCTGAAGGAGGAATGTACATCAGGATTCCTGACGATGCCGGCGATCGGTGCAGGTACAGCCAACTCGGAATTTGAGGTGCTCACGGGATTTAACGTGGCATATTTCGGTGCAGGTGAGTATCCATATAAGACCATACTTGGCAAGCAGACCATAGAGAGCATGGCGACACAGTTGAAGCTTGATGGTTATTCAACACATGCCATGCACAATCACGATGGTACATTCTATGACAGATACAAGGTGTATAAAAACATGGGATTTGATACATTTACCCCGATGGAGTATATGTACAATCTGGAGCATACTCAGAAGAACTGGGAGAAGGACAATGTCCTTACCGGTGAGATCATGAAGACGCTGTACTCTACCACTGGACGGGATTTCATATTCACCGTCAGCGTACAGGGACATGGAAGATACCCATCAGAGCTGGACGAGGAGAATTACAGTTACCCTATAAAGGTTGCCGGAACAGGTGATGAGAGTCTTGATACACAGTGGACATATTACTGTAACCAGCTCCATGAGATGGACGATTTCATTGGCAAGCTTATAGACAGACTTACGGCGTACGATGAGCCGGTCGTTCTCGTTATGTATGGAGACCATCTCCCTGGATTTGAGATCACAGAGGACGATATAACCAACGGAGACCTTTACCAGACAGAGTATTTTGTCTGGAGCAATATGAAGAACTTCCCGGTTGAGGATGAGGATATAGAGGCATATCAGCTCAGCACAAAGGTGTTTGATATGCTGGGATTTGAGAAGAGCTATGTGCAGAAGTTCCAGTCAAAGTACAAGCCGGGCGATGCAAACTATGATGATGATCTCGAGAACATTGAGTATGATATGCTTTATGGACAGAGATACATGTATCCTGATGGATGGCCATATGAGCCGACGAATATGAAATACGGCATAAGCAAGATCAGGATCTCGGAGATCAAAAAGGGCGTGTATGTGCCACCGGTTGATGAAGAAGCGGATTTCACGGCAAATGATGGTTCCGGGGACGGTGAGAGTGCTGAGGAGCCACAGCCTATGAATGGATATTATATCCACGGAAGCAACTTCAATGAATGTACATTTGTGTGGATAGATGATGCCTTTTTGAAGGAGACTATCTATATAGACAGAGATACGCTGTTTCTTCCATATGAGGACTCGTTTGAGGCGGGCAAGGAGATATCCGTGGCGCAGGTCGGAGACGACAGTATAGATTTCGGAGTGGAAGACACTTATGTATATAAGGGAGATCCTGAAGATCCGGAGGACACAGAGACAAATGTGACCACGGAGACGGAAGAACTGCCTTGACAAGAACTATATAATTTGTTAGCATGTTTAAAAAGTTACATCACCCAACGCGATAAGTGTTGGGTGATGTGTTTTCTCTATTAAGGCTAATTGACGTACATAATGAGCACAATGCTCTTATTAAATATTTTACAGAAAGAGAGAGAAGAAAATGGGTAAGATTATTGGCGAAGGAATTACATTTGATGACGTTTTATTGGTACCTGCTTATTCTGAGGTATTACCAAATGACGTTGACCTTACAACACAGCTGACACAGAAGATTAAGTTGAACATTCCTCTTATGAGTGCCGGTATGGACACAGTTACAGAGCACAGAATGGCTATTGCCATGGCTCGTCAGGGTGGTATCGGAGTTATCCACAAGAACATGTCCATAGAGAAGCAGGCAGAGGAAGTTGACAAGGTAAAGCGTTCAGAGAACGGTGTAATATCAGATCCATTTTACTTATCTCCAGAGCATACACTGGCAGATGCTGACGAGCTTATGAGCAAGTTCAGAATCTCAGGTGTACCTATCACAGAGGATGGCAAGCTTGTTGGAATCATAACCAACCGTGACCTGAAGTTTGAGAAGGACTACACCAAGAAGATCAAGGAGTCAATGACATCTGAGGGTCTTGTTACAGCAAAGGAGGGAATCACACTTGACGAGGCTAGAGAGATCCTTGGAAAGGCTCGTAAGGAGAAGCTTCCTATCGTTGATGACGATTTCCACCTGAAGGGACTCATCACGATCAAGGATATTGAGAAGCAGATCAAGTACCCATATTCAGCACATGACGCACAGGGCAGACTTCTCTGTGCAGCAGCAGTAGGATGTACAGCCAACATCCTCGACAGAGTTGCAGAGCTCGTATCAGCAAAGGTTGATGCGATAGTTATAGATACAGCACATGGACATTCAGCCAACGTTCTGAGAACCTTCAAGATGGTTAAGGAGAAGTATCCTGACCTTCAGGTTATTGCCGGTAACGTTGCAACAAGATCAGGCGCACAGGCTATGATCGACATGGGTGTAGATGCAGTCAAGATCGGTATCGGACCTGGTTCTATCTGTACAACAAGAGTTGTTGCAGGTATCGGTGTACCACAGATCACAGCTATCATGCAGGCATATGATGCAGCTATGAATGCCGGAATCCCTGTTATCGCAGATGGCGGTATCAAGTATTCAGGAGATATCACAAAGGCTCTGGCAGCAGGTGCCAACGTATGTATGATGGGAAGCCTGTTCGCAGGTACAGATGAGGCTCCTGGTGATTTCGAGCTTTATCAGGGACGTAAGTACAAGGTATACAGAGGTATGGGATCTATAGCAGCCATGGAGAATGGTTCTAAGGACAGATACTTCCAGGAGAACGCAAGAAAGCTTGTCCCAGAGGGCGTTGAGGGCCGTGTGGCATACAAGGGATCACTTGAGGATACAGTATTCCAGCTCATCGGTGGACTTCGTTCAGGTATGGGTTACTGCGGAGCAAAGAACATTGCAGAGCTTCATGAGAAGGCAGAGTTCGTCAAGATTTCAGCAGCTTCACTCAAGGAGAGCCATCCACATGATATCCATATCACAAAGGAAGCTCCTAACTACAGTGTAGAGTAATAGAAATTTGCATAGATGATATCAGATAAGAGGATGCATATCTGTCAGATATGCATCCTTTTTTCTTGACACCGTTCTGTTATGTGAGATAATGGAGAATAGGTGTCTTAGAAAAGAGGTGTTTGGATATTTATGAAGGTAAACAATCCAGGTAAAAAAGATCTTGACCAGCTTGTGATGCTTGAGCAGGAGACATTTCCTGAGGCTGAGGCAGCAAGCCGGGAGTCTATAGAGCGAAGACTGAAGGCACACAGAGAAACCTTCTGGGTGCTCAAGAAGGACGGACGAATAATAGCAGGTATAAATGGCATTACTACTAATGAGAAGGATTTGAGCGATGCCATGTATACGGGCGAGGACTTCTACGACAAGAAGGGTCGCTGGCTTATGATATTCGGCGTGTCAACTCTGCCGGACTATCAGCACAATGGATATGCGGCGAAGATAATGCATGAGGTTCTTCAGGAGACGGTCAAATGTAAACTCGACGGAGTCGTCCTCACATGTAAAGAGAACATGATCCCATTCTACGAACAATTTGGTTTTGTGGATGAGGGCGTGAGTGAATCTGAGCATGGCGGTGTCGTCTGGCATCAGATGAGGATAAGGCGCAGAGATATAAAACGTGATTATAAGCAGGATGTGATTGATTGTATAGTGATAGTAGTTGTGGCCGCCGTACTGGCATTTCTGCTGGGACGATTTGTGATATTAAACTGTAATGTACCTACTGGTTCCATGCTTGAGACAATACAGCTTGGAGACAATATAATAGGAAGCAGGCTTACATATAAGTTCTCTGATCCTGAGCGTGGCGATATAGCCATATTCAAGTGGCCGGACGATGAGTCCCAGATATATATCAAGAGAATCATAGGACTGCCGGGTGAGACCGTGGAGATCATAGATGGTAAGGTATATATAAATGGAAGTGATACTCCGCTCAAGGAGGATTATCTGAGTGATGAGGCAAGGACTGACGTAAGATCGTTTGGACCGTATCAGGTTCCTGAGGACTGTTACTTTATGCTGGGAGACAACAGACCAAACTCAGCGGATGCCAGACTTTGGGAGAATACCTATGTGAAGCGTGACAAGATACTTGCCAAAGCAGAATTTGTGTATTTCCCATTTTCACAGATAACATGGCTTGGAAACGGAGCAGAGTATTAGATTGTATGTCATGATGGATAATCAGAGGAGATGGTCACATGAACAGAGTAAGATTTGACATGCATTGTCATACGGCTGAGGGATCACCCGATGCCAAAGTAAAGATTCTTGATTATATTGATCTGTTAAAGCAGCGTGGTTTTCACGGAATGCTGGTCACAGACCATGATTCATATTCCGGATACAAAGCGTACTTAAGGCAGAAAGATAAGGTGAAGGATTTCACTGTGCTCAGAGGTATCGAGTATGATACGTTTGACTATGGACATTTCCTCATCGTACTGCCATCAGATACACCTGAGGAGGTGTACGACCTGTTTGAACACAGGGGCATGGCGCTTATCAGGGTGATATGGCTTGTGCACGAGTGCGGCGGTATACTTGGCCCAGCTCATCCATTTGGCGAGAAGTTCATGAGCTTTGGCAGCACGAGAAGGCTTGGCATGATAGAGCACAGACTATATGCACAGCATTTTGACTTCATAGAGGGATATAATTGCTGTGAATCAGCCAAGAGGAATAAGATGGCCAGAAGGCTTGCGTCATACTATGATATACCTGTTTTGGGTGGAAGCGATGCCCATAAGGAGAACTGTGTCGGACTTGCAGGTACATATCTTCCGGATTATATACATTCGGAGGATGATCTGATAAATTATATAAATGACGGCAATCATCCCGAGGTTGGCGGAAAGAGATACCCGAAGACCTTGAAGGACAAGATAGGACCTGCCGGCAAATTCCTGACGTATGGATTTTATTTATACAATATATATGGCGCATTCCGAAATTATCCTGCGAGATGTCGCGCATACTTTGCGGCATCGGCAAAACTGAAGGCAAAAATGAAAAGTAACTGTTCAGACAGGGGACTGGATAGCAAAAAATAAAAGCAAAAACAGAAAGGGCGATTATGAATAAGAAGGAAAGAAGTAATTTTACGGGGACGCTGGGCTTTGTTATGGCAGCAGCGGGAAGTGCGGTAGGACTTGGTAATATATGGAGGTTCCCATATCTTGCGGCAAAGGACAACGGTGGTGTGTTTATACTTGTGTATATAATACTTGCGCTTACATTTGGATTCACACTGCTCACAACAGATATTGCAATAGGAAGAAAGACTCGGCAGGGACCGCTCACAGCTTATGGTCTTATACATAAGAAGTGGAAATGGCTTGGCGGTCTGGCGTGGATCGTACCGGTCATAATCCTTCCATATTACTGTACTATCGGAGGATGGGTTCTGAAGTATATGACAGCATATTTTACAGGTCAGACAGAGGCTGCCACTGGTGACGGTTATTTCACCGGTTTTATAACAGCCCAGACTGCGCCTATAGTATTTGCACTTATATTCCTTACGGCCACAGGCGTTGTCGTATTCTGTGGTGTTGAAAAGGGAATAGAGAAGTTTAGCAAGGTGCTCATGCCGATATTGGTAATTCTTATAATTGGAATTTCGATCTATTCACTGACGATCAAGCATACCGGTGATGATGGTACGATCAGAACAGGAATTGATGGGCTGAAGGTATATTTGATTCCTGATTTTAAGGGAATGACATTCAGGGATATATTCATGGTTGTAATGGATGCCATGGGACAGCTCTTCTTCTCGATAAGTGTCGCTATGGGTATCATGGTTGCGTATGGCTCATATGTTAAGAAGGATGTTAACCTTATGAAGTCGATCAATCAGATAGAGATATTTGACACAGCAGTGGCTTTCCTTGCTGGTCTGATGATAGTCCCTGCGGTGTATGTGTTCTCTGGAACGGAAGGCATGTCAGCGGGCCCTGGACTTATGTTCATATCTCTGCCAAAGGTATTCAATGCCATGGGTAAGGTCGGAACAGTCATCGGAGCCCTGTTCTTCATCATGGTTACATTTGCGGCGATCACATCCTCAGTATCGGTCATGGAAGCGATAGTGTCAGGACTTATGGATAAGTTCCATCTCACGAGAAAGAAGAGTGCGGTCATAACAACTGTATATGCGGTTGTCGGAATGTTGGTCGTATGTTTCGGTTACAACATATGGTACTTTGAGCTCAAGCTTCCAAATGGAGCTACAGCCCAGATCCTCGATGTGATGGATTACCTGAGTAACAACATCTTCATGCCGCTTGTGGCTATCCTGTCATGTATACTTATCGGCTGGGTAGTGAAGCCTAAGACGGTTATAGACGAGGTTACAAGAAATGGCGAGAAGTTTGGAAGAAAGAAGCTCTATATTGTCATGGTAAAGTTTGTGGCACCAATACTGCTTGCATTGCTGCTTCTCCAGTCATTTGGAATTGACTTTGTACAGTTTGTTACAAATCTGTTCAAATAGAACAATATAGTTTATAATGTAGAGGCATTTGTCATGTGAGTGATGAATGTCTCTATATTTTTTGGCGTATGGGATGTCGTTGCAGGATATTTATACCGAGTTTAATGGGAGAATGATGGATGAACAACAGGGATGGTTTGATATATCTTGCCCCGATGGAGGGGATAACAGGATACATATACAGGAATGCACACCACAAATATTTTGGCGGCGTTGACAAATACTTTATGCCGTTCATTGCCCCGGCGAAAGGACGGCCTCTCAGAAACAGAGAGTTAAGGGATGTGCTGCCGGAAAACAATCAGGGGATAAATGTGGTGCCGCAGCTTCTGACCAACAGCGGTGAGGGATTTGTGAAGGCGGCAAAGTTTTTAAAGAAACTTGGATATGATGAAGTGAACATCAACCTTGGTTGTCCATCAAAGACTGTAGTAACGAAGTATAAAGGTTCAGGTCTGCTGTATGATACAGAGAGACTTGACAATTTCTTGTATGAAGTGTTTGACGCTGGTGTGATGGATGTGTCTATAAAGACCAGAATAGGAAGAGACAGTTCTGCGGAGTTTGAGGATATAATAGATATATATAAGAAGTATCCTGTAAGTGAACTTATAATACATCCGCGTGTACAGACGGACTTCTATAAGAATACGCCAAACATGGAAGTGTTTGCCGAAGGTGTGGCTGCGTATGGAAGAACAGATACAGTGTGCTACAATGGAGATATAAACAGTGTGGCGGATTACGAGAGGTTCATCGGTAATTACCCTGATATAATGAAGGTTATGATAGGCAGGGGAATGATCGCTGACCCTTGTCTTGCAGAGCGGATAAAGAGCACTGCCACTGGCAGAACATATGACTGGAACAGATTCTTCACATTCCACGATGAACTTTATAGGAATTACTGTGAGTCGGATGTGGGAAGGGGCAACACGATGTTCAAGATGAAGGAGCTGTGGGCTTACTGGTCGAGACTGTTCGTTGATATGGAAGGAGCTGAGAGGGCTCTTAAGAAGATCCGGAAGACGAGAGATAATGGTGAGTATGAGGCGGCAGTCAGGGTGCTGGCTGCACTGTGCAGATAGGAGATGATATCGTGGGATGTCTTGGAAATTGTATATGGTTTTTATGTGGCGGAATATTGAGCGGAATTTCATGGGTGGCAAGCGGGGTGCTATGCTGTATAACGATAATAGGAATTCCACTGGGGATGCAGTGCTTTAAATTTGCAGGACTTGCATTCTTCCCATTTGGAAAAGAGATCGTGTATGGAGGCGGGGCTGGCTCGCTGATAGCGAATATCGTATGGCTGCTCTGCTGCGGCATACCTATGGCGATAGAGAACGCCTGTCTGGGACTGCTGTTTTGCATAACGATAGTCGGAATCCCATTTGGACTTCAGTTCTTTAAGATAGCAAAGCTTGCGCTCATGCCGTTCGGTGCTGAGGTTGTGGGATGATGGTGGAAATATACATAAATATAGTTGACAGAACTCGAATTACTAGAATATAATAATGTGACGTCAGATATGTGCTGACGCCATATATAAGGCAATGACGAAGAGAAGTAGCATAGATTATCGCCCACAGAGAGTCGGTGGTGGTGGGAGTCCGGCGGAGTGAATATATGTGAATAACACTTTACCAGCTGCAAGCTGAAAGATATAGCCCATAGCGGGATACGTGTTTTATGTCGAGTAGGGGAGCCGTAGCTGCACGATACGCAGAGAGGTCATGAGCAAGGTGACTGAGAGGGACTGGGACGCGATGCTTTGAATATACGAAGATCGTGTAACGGTAAATCAGGTGGTACCGCGGACATGAAAGCAGACAAGTAACCGACAGGTAGTTTGAGAGAGCTTATGTTCGTCCTGAATATTTGCATATATATATGTGCATCTGATTCAGGATGAACATAAGCTTTTTCTATTTGCAAGAGAAATAACAGCCAGTGCGTAATCCTGAAAAAGCCAAAGTGGACATAAAGCCACAGGCAAATAGTAAAGAAAAGGAGAGAACAGATGACAATCGAGAACATTTATCGTAACAGAACAATGAACGAGATCACTGAGGGCGATGTGGGACAGACACTTAAGGTTGCCGGATGGGTAGAGAATATCCGTGACCATGGTGGAGTATCATTTATCGATCTTCGTGATATGTATGGCGTGCTCCAGGTAGTAATGAGAGACACATCACTTCTTGACGGAATAACAAAGGAGGACTGTGTATCGATCGAGGGTATCGTTGAGCACAGAGATGAGGAGACATACAACCCTAAGATCCCTACAGGTACTATCGAGCTTGAGGCGAAGACTGTAGAGATACTCGGTAAGGTATACAAGCAGATTCCATTTGAGATCCAGACATCCAAGGAGACACGTGAGGATGTGAGACTCAAGTACAGATATCTTGACCTCAGAAACAAGAAGGTTAAGGACAACATGATCTTCAGAAGCCAGGTCATCAGCTACCTTCGTCAGAAGATGACTGAGATGGGATTCCTTGAGATCCAGACACCTATCCTCTGCGCATCATCACCTGAGGGCGCAAGAGATTACATCGTGCCATCAAGAAAGTTCAAGGGCAAGTTCTATGCACTTCCACAGGCACCACAGCAGTACAAGCAGCTTCTCATGGTATCAGGATTTGACAAATACTTCCAGATAGCTCCTTGTTTCAGAGATGAGGATGCGAGAGCAGACCGTTCACCAGGAGAGTTCTACCAGCTCGACTTTGAGATGAGTTTTGCAACACAGGAGGACGTATTCAAGATTGGAGAGGAAGTCCTCTCAGCAACATTTGAGAAGTTTGCACCTGAGGGCGCAGTTGTTACACAGGCTCCATATCCGATCATCAGCTACAAGCAGGCTATGCTTGAGTTTGGTACGGATAAGCCTGACCTCAGAAACCCACTTAGAATAATAGATCTTACAGATTTCTTCCAGAGATGTACATTCAAGCCATTCCACGGCAAGACGGTACGTGCCATCAATGTACACAAGAAGCTTTCAAAGGGACAGCATGAGAAGATGCTCAAGTTTGCACAGAGCATCGGCATGGGCGGCCTTGGATATCTGGAGATACTTGAGGATATGTCATACAAGGGACCTATCGACAAGTTCATTCCTGATGATATGAAGGGTGAGATCGCAGAGCTTGCAGGCCTTCAGCCTGGAGATACTATTTTCTTCATCGCAGACGTGGAGGAGCTTGCAGCGTCATTTGCAGGACAGATCAGAGTTGAGCTTGGTAACAGACTTGATCTCAACGAGAAGAACGCATTCCGTTTCTGCTATATAAATGACTTCCCAATGTACGAGTACGACAAGGAGAGCAAGAAGATCATCTTCACTCACAATCCGTTCTCAATGCCACAGGGCGGACTTGAGGCGTTAAATGAGAAGGATCCACTTGATATCCTGGCTTACCAGTACGACATCGTCTGCAACGGTATCGAGCTTTCATCAGGCGCTGTAAGAAACCACGACATGAAGATCATGGTCAAGGCATTTGAGATTGCAGGATACACAGAGGATGATCTGAAGGAGAAGTTCGGAGCACTCTACAATGCATTCCAGTTCGGAGCACCACCTCATGCAGGTATGGCTCCTGGTGTGGACAGAATGATCATGCTTCTCAGAAACGAGGAGAATATCAGAGAGGTCATCCCATTCCCAATGAATGGAAATGCACAGGATCTTATGTGCGGAGCACCTGGCGAGGTTACAGAGCAGCAGCTCCGTGAGGTTCACATTAAGGTCAGACAGTAAAAAGGCCGGACGGCACTGACATTTTAGAAATAACGCAAAACATATGTACAAGCACATTCAGCTACCCTCACTTCAGCTGGCTTACATCTGCATGATGTTACAGCCGCGATAAGGGCGCTGCGGCTTTCACATCAGCAGGTAAGCGCTGAAGATCGGTCGCTTTCATTACCGCTTGTACATATTGTTTTGCGTGTATATTGTCTAATAATGTCGGTGCCAATTTTATTATTAGGAGGTTTTTATGGCGGGATATCTTATCAAGGATACGACCAGGCAGGAGCGGGAGCAGATAGTTGCCGATTCTCTGGGAAATATAGATGCTTACTGTGATGGCTGTATGTGTGGTATCACAGAGATGTACCAGGATTATATTGACGGGAAGAAAGAGCTTCGTGAGATAAATATGGAGTTCAATGCGAGATATGTCCGGGATGAGAATATGGATGGACGGAAGTAAGCATATGGTGACAACTTTAATAATATTTATGTGGCAGAGCTGGAAAAGCCATGTTAATATGGACATACAGTTAGTTGGTTTACATTACATCAATAAATAAGAATTAAAAAAGGGAAATTTATATGGGGATACGAAAAGGAATATTTATAGGTGCTGCGATGCTCTCCATTATGGCGTGTACGGCCTGTGGAAATTCAGGTGGAAATGTTTCAGAAACAAATAGTGCGGAGACCTCGACCGGTGTGGAGAGCGGAATAATAGAGCAGCCACAGGTCATGTATGATGGACACATCTATTATTACAATGCAACCGGAAGAGATGAGAAATTGCCGGAAGGATACGAGATCGCGGGAACGATAAAAAGGGTCGACAGCAAAGACTATCCTGCAGAGAATTTTGCGGCAGCAGGCGTGGATCTTGAAGCTGGACAGGAAATATATATCAGCACAACTGAGAAGAATGTCATTTATCTGAAATATGACAGCGGATATGCGAGGTTTGAGAGAAGACCGGAGGAAGCTACGGAGAAAGCGCAGGATGAGACGAAGTCTGCAGAGAAAGAGAACGAGATAGAGGGGAATAGTGAGATGACAGCTTATATGGATGCTTCTATGGAAGAGGATTATGGGGAAGATGGAGAATTCGACTTTGACAGTATATTTGGGATAGATCAGCTTGACCTGAACTACGAGGCACATGTTGCAGGATTTGACGGAGAGAGCTTTTTGTATAGTGTGCATATTGATGGCGGTGTCACAGATGAGAAGGTAGATGAGATCCAGCAGGTGATGGCGGATTATTCTTCGCAAAATGGTGATGAAGAAAACTATATGGGGTATATTGATATATATAATGGTGAAGACCAGATAATGATATATCTTGACCTTGGCGGTGTATCAGAAGAAAATAGCAACATGGCGGTAACGGGTATACTGAACGCACTTAACAGTGTCTCAGGTATAAAGAGTGTTATCATAAACGAAGGGATGTAGAAAAAAGAAAACATGTGTGAAAAGTCCATGATGTTTATTCTGAAATCACAAAGTAATTTTTGGCTATCTTTTCAAAAGTTCTGAGTCGAACTTTCTACTTCATAAGCGCTTTTTTATTTAATGCTTATGAAGTAGAGAATTTTTACCTTATCGTAAATTCGCAAGATAAATTATATGTATCGTAATCCCAATCTCTTTCACTTTCAAAGAACGCAAATTGTTTAATCAAACGATAGTGTCCAGCAGGCAATTCTCCATAAAAACTTTTAACATCAATTTCTAATGTTAATCGTTCGTTAGGCTTAATAAAACAATCCTTTTCATTGCTCTTTGAGGGGTCATCAAGCTGTTTAAGTTGATACCAAGTGCCGGATTGTTCAGCTTCTATTTCAAAATAATTTGGTGAATATCGGTATTCTTTATCAGAAGTATTTTCTATTAGAAATGAAAGGTGCTTCAAATCTAAATCCTTTTCTGTACTCATTGAAATCTTCAAATCACCCAAAGTGTCAAGTGCTTCTTCACTTCCATAAGGAGAAACCTCATATTCTTCGGAATAATCTTGTACTACATGGTTATCACTGTCCTTTGCTTGACTGCACCCAACAATACACACCAATAACGATAAGTTTAGAAACATACATATTATTTTTTTCATTTGTCCTTATCTCCTTTCTTTTAAATTTATAATAGCAATAAAATGTCTATTTTCAATCAACTTTCATTGCAATTTATTTTTACTGTAACACATGCTCCCCCTGCTTCATTATTAGCAATTTGGATATTTCCGCCATGTCTTTCACTTAAAATCTTACTAATATTCAGCCCTAATCCCAAATGTTCAGTAGATATATCTTTCGATGATTTATAAAATGGTAATGTCGCTTTTTCAATATCAATATTTTTAAACCCGCAACCATCATCTGAAACAGATATAACTAAATTATTATTCTCTATTACTGCGCTAATAGCAATATCACTTTTTGCGTATCTAATACTATTAGAGAGTAAATTTTCATAAATCTGCATGACTGTATTTAAATTGATAAACAAGGTTATATTATCACCGCTTGTAGTAATTGAAAAATGTTTGTCATAACAAAGTGCTTCTGCTGTGTTATTAAAATTATCAATAAGTGCATGAAATGTAATCTGTTGCCGTGGAATATCAATATCCTCTAACCTATATAAGTTCGTCATAGCATTTACATATTTTTCAAGACGTGAAACATTTTTTGACATTACTGATATTTCATCTAATATTTCTTCTTGTGATACTAAGCCTTTGGGAATAAAGGAAAGCAGCATAGTAGCATGACCCTTTAGTAAAGTCAAAGGAGTGCGTAAGTCATGTGAAAAAGCAGCGTTTAGACGGCGCTGTTCAGCAAATTGTCGAAACATAGTTTCATTATTTTTCGCCAAACAGTCTTTCATTTTTTCAAAGGCATGACAGAGTTTTCCCATTTCATCATTTAATGGATATGATAACGTAAAATCTAAGTCATTTGCTTCAATTTTATGATACGCATTAGTTAATAGCTTAATAGGTTTCGATATTTTTTTTTTATAAAAAAATGTTACACAACATATCATATTAATAGATAATACGATAGGAATAATTGCAACATTTAATGAACCTAAAACACTGTCAATAAGCCTATCCCGGTTTGTAAAATTAGGTGAAACTTCGATATATGAAACATGGTTCGGATAGACATATTCGTGTACTGGGCGTTCTTTTTGATAATCAACATTGAACTTGCATATCTCGTTTCCTTTCGTATCAAATATTGTGTATTTTGTTTGGTCATTACTATAAGCGGCGGTAAATGAACCATTTTCCGGTATATCATACCTTGTTGACATATTTTCATACTTATAGTTCAAATTTATTCTGTATTTGTCAACCATTGAAATTAAAAGTATACAAATAATTATTCCAATCAACAACGAAAACAAAGCATAAAGAACAAAGGACATCCTAATACTCATGCTATTTAACCGATTGAACCATCTGCTTCTCTTTAATTTTTCCATTTATATCCGCACCCCCAAACAGTTTCAATGTAAGGTCTATCGCCTAAAGATAAAAATTTTGCCCTAATACGTCTGATATGTTCTGTAACAACTGTATTATCACCAATGCCGTCTAATCCCCAAACTTTTTCATAAATAGTTTCCCGGTCAAAAACAATTCCTTTGTTTTGTGAAAGGAAAGATATTATATCAAATTCCTTTTTGGTAAAAGCCATATCCTTATTATGATAAAACACAATACGTGAGGAATAATCTATAACCATATCTTCATCAAATTGCACCTTTGAAGATGTATTGTGTCTTTTTTCTCTGCGAAGATGTGCTGCAATGCGAGCTTCTAATTCATCAACAGAAAATGGTTTTATTACATAGTCGTCTGCGCCAATAGAAAATCCTTTTATTTTATCACTATCTTCAATGCGTGCTGTTAAAAAAATTATAGGGCATGAAACATAATCCCGTATTCTTTCACAAACAGTAAATCCATCAATATCTGGCATATTAACGTCTAACAAAATAATGTCAGGTTTTTTTTCTACTTCTTTTAATGCAGCATTTCCTGCTGTTGCAGTATATACCGTATATTCAAGTTTGCTGAAATAGCAATACAGCATTGATACAATTTCTTTTTCATCGTCTACAATTAAAATACTCTGCGCCATAAATATGCCTCCATTGTGAATATCTGATTTAAGATTATCAAACAAAAATCTATTTCTAATCAATTTCTTTAATTTTCGATGTCATTAGATATTATATATGGCAATATGAGTTGTAGCAACCTTACTCTGCATGTTTTATGCTCTATTGCCATCAATACTATGATATGTGTAATCATATCTCAAAGAAAAGAGGAACAGTAAAATGTAATAGGGTGAAAAATATGAAGCAGGATAAAGTGAAGTATGATTTTAAGGCTTTCGGGCAAGCCATTAAAGCAGCAAGAAAAGCAAAGGGAATATCACGCAATCAGTTAGCCGACACACTGAATATTGCGCCCAGGTATATCGCGTCCATTGAAAACAGCGGGCAGCACCCAAGTTTACAGATTTTATATGAGCTTGTAACCCTGCTTGACGTATCAGTAGACCAGTTCTTTTTCCCGGAACGGGAACAAGAGAAGTCCACACGCCGCCGTCAGCTCGATACCATGCTTGACACAATGAGCGAAACAGACTTAAAAATCATGTCTGCTACTGCAAAAGGCATAGAGGAAGCCAACAATGACAGGACGGGGGAATAAAGTTCCCTCGTTTTTGTCTGCATAAAGTGAATGAAGCGCCGCAGAATTGCGGCGTTTTTCTTTTGCGCTTTTTGGCATACTGGGAGTTCCGTTGTAGTGATAAGTGAGGAAAAAACTTTCTTAGCAAGCATAGGAAAAGAGTACCCTTTTCCGTATTTTCGCCCTCCCGTCCTGCGGTGCGTCGGTTGAAAATTGCTTGTTGGGAAGTATGGAGGAGATTGAGACGTATATAGGCAATATAGAGTCTGGAAAGAGCGGAAGCATAGATATCCTCACGAATGCCGTGGCGACGACTGCTGCGAGCGGTGATATGTCAAAGGTGATAGTTACATATGAGGACAAAGAGGGGAATGAGACGACGATTGAGGGGAATTTCAAGGCGACTGTGGAATCTCCGGTGTATGACAATGTAGAGAAGATAAAGGACAGCACAAAAAGCAGTGGTAAAAAGGTGTTATATGGTGTAATTGCTGTGGTTATAGTGATAGCTCTGTTATGTATATGTGCAATAAGAAAGCACAGGAGAAAAAGGAGATTCTTGATGAATTTTAGATTCCGGTCACGGGGAGAGAGTTTATAAGGAGATAGATTGTATGGGGTGGATATGGCATTTGTGTCTTATGAATATGAAGAGAAGAAAGATCAGAACATTTCTCACCGTTCTCGGCGTGATGATAGGTGTTATATCGGTTGTAGCACTTCTGGCTGTGGGAATCGGAGTCAAGAACGAGATGATAGATTCTGCGGTTGCAAGTGGAAGTGTCAACCAGATAACGATATACAGTGAGACCGGAAGTAAGCATAAGGATCGAATGATAACGGACAGAACGATATCTACATTGACAGATCTTGCAAATGTGGATGGTTGTTATCCTCTGTATGAGGTTCCTGTGAGTATGAAGTATGGGGAGTATGAATACTTTGGCAATCTTGTGGGTGTGCCGGGAAATGAGCTTGATGGCTGGAGTCTGGCCTATGGGGAAAACAGCAATTCTTCACATGGGACACCTGAACTGATCTCGGGCAGCAGTGTGGGCAAAATGTTCTTCAATCAAAAGATATTTGACAGTTACGAGAAGAGAGAGAATAAGAGTATTGCGTCCCTTGTCGGAAAGAGATTTGACACGACCGTCGGATGGAGCGGTGAAAGTGACAGGATATTCAAACTGAAGCTCGCCGGGGTTTTATCTGATGGAGATACGGATAACAGCTCTGACAATGCTTCTGCTGACACTTCTTATGACAGCGCAGTTCAGGATGAAGAGTCTGACGAATCGCTGGACATCCCTGACAGCTACAGCGAGAAGTCTCAGACGATATACTGTGATATGGATTCACTGAAAAGCCTGCTCAGAAAGGTCAGCGCCGATGGCAAGCTGTACGGTCAGCCGGTGGATGGCAATGGCAACAGCTACCGTGAATTTGTCTACACATCAGCGGTGGTGATCGTAGATGATATAAATAACGTTGATGCGATGGTAAAAAAGCTTCAGGACATGGGGTATCAGACAGAGAATTCCAAGGAATATCTGGACACGATACAGAAGTACCTCAAGATGATACAGCTTCTTCTCGGCGGAATCGGAATGATAGCACTTATTGTGGCTGTCATAGGAATAAGCAACACCATGACGACCTCTGTATTCGACCGGGTAAACGAGATCGGTATATTGAAGGTCCTCGGCTGCGACATAGACGAGCTCAGACTTCTGTTCCTCATGGAGGCCGCAGTGATAGGACTTGTCGGAGGCGTCCTCGGAGTATTATCCTCCTACGGAGTGAGAATAGTGGTGAATAAAGCCGACGTCTCCATGTTCAACCTTGCAAAAGGAACCCAGATAGCCATGATCCCATGGTGGCTTGCACTGGCCGGAGTCCTCGGCTCCGTGATCCTCGGAGTGGTAGCAGGCTATTTCCCAGCAAGATGGGCCTCAAAATTAAGACCAATAGACGCCGTGACAAGGAGGTAAAAGGTCACAAAATTATCGCAAACATAAAGGAAAAGCCAGAAAGATACAAAAAACAGAAAAGTTGTATCATTCAGAGGAAAATAAGCAAAAAAGATACAGTTTTACGCACAAAAAAAGCAGAGACAACTCACACAAAACACAAAGAATGTGTGAACTGTCTCTGCTTTTGTTGTATATCCCGTGATGGATCCACATCCTTACAGGGTACGGGCTTCACTATCTCAAAGGACTTTTCGTCCGTCCTTATTTCCTGTTGGCTCTGTAACGGAGAGTATGGTCAAGAATCTTCTTACGGATTCTGAATGACTTTGGTGTGATCTCCAGAAGCTCATCAGTGTCGATGAAGTCAAGAGCCTGCTCAAGACTCATCACCTTTGGAGGTGAAAGCTTGAGAGCATCATCTGATCCTGAAGAACGTGTGTTGGTAAGCTGCTTCTTCTTGCAGACATTGACCTCCATGTCTTCAGCACGAGGATTCTCACCTACAACCATACCGGCGTAAACCTGCTCACCAGGTCCGATGAACAGTGTTCCACGCTCCTGTGCGTTGAAAAGACCATATGTGATCGAAGTACCTGACTCGAATGCGATGAGTGATCCCTTTGAACGGTAGCTCATGTCACCCTTGTATGGAAGATACTCGTCAAATGTTGTGTTGATGATACCTGTACCCTTGGTAGCTGTCATGAAGTCACCACGGAATCCGATAAGTCCACGGGATGGAACAGAGAACTCAAGTCTTGTGGTTCCATTTCCTGTAGGAGCCATTCCCTGAAGCTCACCCTTTCTCTGGTTCAGCATGTTGATGATAGTACCTGCAAATTCGTCAGGAACATCTATATAAGCGATCTCAAATGGCTCAAGCTTATGTCCGAGCTCATCTTCCTTGTAGATAACCTCAGCCTTACTTACTGCAAATTCATAACCTTCACGTCTCATGTTCTCGATGAGGACTGACAGGTGAAGCTCACCACGGCCTGAAACCTTGAAAGCCTCAGTTGTGTCAGTCTCCTCAACTCGGAGGCTGACATCTGTGTTCAGCTCTCTGAAAAGTCTCTCGCGGAGATGTCTTGATGTTACGAACTTACCTTCCTTGCCTGCGAGAGGAGAGTCATTTACCATGAATGTCATGGCGATGGTTGGTTCAGAAATCTTCTGGAAAGGAATTGGGTCAGGATTCTCAGGGGAGCAGAGAGTATCACCTATCTGTACATCTGCGATGCCTGAAACAGCAACGATAGAACCTATCTGTGCTTCCTTAACCTCTATCTTGTTAAGACCCTCATACTCGAAAAGCTTTCCGATACGAACCCTCTCGAGCTTGTCCGGGTCATGCTCATTTACTATGACAAGATCCTCATTTACCTTGAGGACACCATTGTCGACCTTGCCGACACCGATACGTCCAACGTACTCGTTGTAGTCGATTGTGCTGACAAGCATCTGTACACCTGCCTCAGGATCGCCTGTAGGAGCAGGAATGTAATCAATTATAGTGTCGAACAGAGGCTTCATGTCTGTGCCTGGCTCGGATGAGTCAAGTGTTGCATAACCGGACTTGGCAGAAGCAAATACAAATGGGCAGTCAAGCTGATCCTCATTTGCATCGAGCTCGATGAGGAGCTCAAGAACTTCGTCAACTACCTCGTCAGGACGTGCCTCAGGACGATCACATTTATTTACACATACGATAACTGCAAGATTAAGCTCAAGGGCCTTCTTCAGAACGAACTTGGTCTGTGGCATAGGACCCTCAAATGCATCAACAACGAGGATTACTCCGTTTACCATCTTAAGAACTCGCTCAACCTCACCGCCGAAGTCTGCATGACCCGGAGTATCAATGATGTTGATTTTGGTGCTTCCATATGTTACGGCAGTATTCTTGGAGAGGATAGTGATTCCTCTTTCACGCTCGATATCGTTGGAATCCATGACACGCTCAGCGACCTCCTGATTGTCACGGAACACACCGCTCTGCTTTAAGAGCTCGTCTACAAGTGTTGTTTTACCGTGGTCAACGTGGGCGATGATAGCCACATTTCTGATATCATCTCTTGTTATCTTCATAATTTTCACTCTTTCTTTCAAATTTAGTCTACTTTACAACGGTTAACATTCTAGCATAGTGAAAAAACCAATGCAATAATTATAATGTACAAAAATGTTGTAAAAATGAGGGCAAATGGCGGAAAAATGATTATTTTGCAGCCGCTTTGAGCAGCATCTCTTTGAGTTCGTCAGGTGAGAACTTGTAATGAGAGTTGCAGAACTGGCAGTTGACCTCTATAGGCTCACCCTCTTCAAGAAGACTTGCGATCTCTTTTTTGCCAAGGCTGAGTACCGCATTGTAGTATCTCTCCTTGCTGCAGTTGCAGTGCCACTCGGTAGGCAACTCATCGGTCACTACAACGTCATATCCTTCAAATACATCCTTGATGATGTCAAGAGGAGTCTTGCCCGCATCGAGGAGACTGGTGATAGAAGAGAACTCGTTAAGTCTCTTCTCAAGAACGTCTATGAGCTCGTCCGATGCAAATGGCATGAGCTGGATGATGAATCCGCCCGCCTGCTTTACTGTGTTATCTTTTTCCATGAGGACGCCGAGAGCAACTGATGTAGGGATCTGCTCTGATGTTGCAAAATAATATGTCAGATCCTCGGCAATCTCACCGGATACGAGCTGTGTCTGGCCGACATAAGGCTCCTTGAGACCGATATCCTTGATAACTGAAAGCACGCCGAGATCAAGTGCCTTGGCAACATCCAGCTTACCCTTGTCATTTGCGTGAAGGATAACGTTTGGATTGTTGACATATCCCTTGACTCTTGAATGTGCGTCTGCAGTTACGGTAAGTCCTCCGATCGGTCCGTTGCACTGGATCTGAAGTGTGAGTACGTCGGACTCGTTCTTGCACTGTGCTCCCATAAGTGCTCCTGCTGTGAGCAGTCTTCCAAGTGCGGCTGTAGCCACAGGGCTTGTGTTGTGGATAGACCTTGCGGTTTCCACGATATCTCTTGTTGTACCGGCGAAGAATCTTACCTGATTGTTCGCTGCCATACCTCTTATTATATGATCGCTCATGTTGTATACCTCGCTATTCTATGTTGATTAGTTTTGTTACATTTTGAAATCTGTCCGGTTATCTCTATATATAATCGCATTATAATAATGATATATTGGACAATCTTCACCATTTTATATTATGAATGATGATAAGACAAGCCTATTCATAGTGTTTGTTATCCTGTCGTGTCTCCCTCGCAACCACGTACACCCGCTCACTTGAATCTGTGGCGGGCTCAAATGTAAATGCATCGTACATGGCGACAAGTTCCATACCTGAATCAGCAACGCATTTCCTCATGTCATCAAGGGTCAGGCCTCGCTGATAATGGAATTCCTGATACTTCCTGTAAAGAGGACACTCATCATCCGGTTCAATGCCTGATTCTGGGTATTCTGGGAGAAACAGGCTGAGAGCCAGCTCATTTATATCGGTTTCCGTATCGTAGTAGTTATCCCAGATAAAGCTCACGTCGTCCCTGTCCTCGGCTATGGTGCTGTCGGCAACCACATCCTTGAAATAGTGGCGGGTCTTGAAGTCGCAGATAAATATACCCTGAGATTCGAGATAGTTATTTGCCAGCCTGAATACGTGGGTTATGTCGGCAAGCTCCGTAAGATAGTTGATGCTGTCGCACACGCACACGATGGCATTCACCGTGCCGAAGAGCTCAAACTCCCTCATGTCCTGCATGAGATATAAGATGGATTCATGTCCTGTATCCAGCTTTTTCTCATTTGCCACCTCAAGCATCTCATATGAATTGTCGATACCGATCATGTCGTATCCGGCATCCGCAAGCCTTTCCGTTATCTCTCCGGTGCCACATCCAAGCTCACATATGAGCCCTTCGTCCACTCCGTATTTTCTCAAAACTTCTATTATATATGTGCACCAGTCATCATATGGAATGTTGTCCATCAGTTCATCATAGACACTGGCAAATACCTCATAAGCGTTCATGCTTCCTCCTTCAGCCTGCGCTGGTCAAATCTCTTGATAACAGTTTGAATTGTACCACAGCTTAAGTTTTATAGTAAACTGCAATAAATAATTATGCATAAAATTCGAATGATTGTTGAAGAAACTTAAAATAGCATTTATTATGTTACTGGGCAGAACAAATATAAAAATCAGAAAGAGGACAAGCAGAGATGGAATACTGGGATATTTACGATGTGAACAAGCAGCCTACAGGACGCACTATGAAGAGAAATGACTGGAATATGCAGCCGGGGGATTATCACCTCACAGTGCTCGGTGTGCTCCAGAACAGAGAGGGAAAGTATCTAATTACCAAGCGTGTCATGACAAAGGCGTGGGCAGCAGGCTGGTGGGAGGTATCCGGCGGCGGAGTGCAGGCAGGAGAGTCATCCATAGAGGCTGTCAGACGAGAGGTGATAGAAGAGACAGGCATAGACGTAAGTGATTTCGATGGAGGCTTGCAGTTTACATATAGGAGAGATAACCCGGATGAGAAGGACAACTACTTTGTGGATGTCTATAAGTTTACTGGAGATTTTTCGGAAATAGATATCAGGCCTCAGGAGGCGGAGACCGATGGTTTTAAACTGGCAACGCTGGATGAGATAAAAGAATATGCAGAGCAGGGAATCTTCCTTCATTATGACAGTATCAAGAAAGTGTTTGAATAAGCCGGGCTGCTTATACCAAAAAACAGTTTGAAAAACACAGCATATATGCTAATATAGTTAAGATTAGAGAGGAATCGGGCGAAAAAGCGTTATAAAGCCTGAAAAGATAAATTTCAAGGAGGCATTTTCAAAAATGGCTGAGACATACAACCACAAAGTCGTTGAAGGAAAGTGGCAGAAGGTCTGGGATGACAACAAGGCATTTGCTGCTACAGATGATTATTCAAAACCAAAGTATTATGCGTTAGTTGAGTTCCCATACCCATCAGGACAGGGACTTCACGTAGGTCACCCAAGACCATACACAGCGCTTGATATAGTAGCAAGAAAGAGAAGAATGCAGGGCTACAACGTTCTGTATCCAATGGGCTGGGATGCATTTGGTCTCCCTACAGAGAACTATGCGATCAAGAACAAGATCCATCCAAAGGAAGTAACCAAGACCAATGTTGCAAGATTCAAGAAACAGCTCCACTCACTTGGATACTCATTCGACTGGGACAGAGAGATCAACACAACTGATCCTGAATATTACAAGTGGACACAGTGGATATTCCTCAAACTCTTCAAGGCTGGTCTCGCATACAAGAAGGAGATGCCTATCAACTGGTGTACATCATGTAAGGTTGGTCTTGCAAATGAGGAGGTTGTCAACGGCGTATGTGAGCGTTGTGGCAGCGAGGTTGTCCGCAAGGTTAAGTCTGAGTGGATGCTCAAGATCACAGATTACGCAGACAAGCTCATTGAAGGACTTGACGGCGTGGATTACATCGAGCGTGTAAAGGTTTCACAGAAGAACTGGATCGGACGTTCAACAGGAGCTGAGGTAGATTTCTCAGTAAAGGGCAAAGAGGACAAGCTCCGCATATATACAACAAGATGCGATACATTATTCGGAGTAACATACATGGTTGTTTCACCAGAGCATCCAATCCTTGACAAGTACAAGGACGAGATCGGCAACTGGTCAGACATCGAGGCATACCGTGAGCAGGCAGCGAAGAAGAGCGACTTTGAGCGTTCAGAGCTTGCAAAGGATAAGACTGGTGTATGCATAGACGGACTCACAGCCATCAACCCTGTAAATGGCAAGGAGATCCCTATATACGTATCAGACTATGTACTCATGAGCTACGGAACAGGTGCTATCATGGCGGTTCCTGCACATGATGACAGAGACTGGGAATTTGCAAAGAAGTTCGGACTTCCACTCATTCAGGTTGTTGCAAAGGATGGCGAGGAAGTAGATATAAATGAGGCTGCATTTACAGACGTGGCAACAGGAGTGCTCATCAACTCAGATTTCCTCAACGGCCTTGAGGTAAAGGATGCAAAGGAGAAGATGATAAAGTTCCTGGAGGAGAAGGGTATCGGTCAGGCAAAGACAAACTACAAGCTCCGTGACTGGGTATTCTCACGTCAGAGATACTGGGGTGAGCCAATTCCTATCGTTCACTGCGATAAGTGTGGTTATGTACCTATCGACGAGAGCCAGCTTCCGTTGCTTCTTCCAGAGGTAGACAGCTACATGCCGACAGACAACGGCGAGTCACCACTTGCAGCTATGACAGACTGGGTAAACACCACATGTCCATGCTGCGGCGGTCCTGCAAAGAGAGAGACGGATACTATGCCACAGTGGGCTGGATCATCATGGTATTTCCTCAGATATACAGATCCTCACAACACAGAGGCTCTTGCAAGCAAGGAGGCACTCAAGTACTGGCTTCCTGTTGACTGGTACAACGGAGGAATGGAGCATACAACACTCCACCTTCTGTATTCAAGATTCTGGCACAAGTTCCTGTACGATCAGGGCGTAGTTCCTACACCAGAGCCATACCAGAAGAGAACATCACATGGTATGATCCTCGGTGAGAACGGCGAGAAGATGAGTAAGTCAAGAGGCAACGTTGTAAATCCTGACGACATCGTAGATGTATACGGTGCAGATACACTTCGTACTTACGAGATGTTCATCGGAGCATTTGACCTTGCAGCTTCATGGTCAGAGGATGGTGTCAAGGGATGTAGAAGATTCCTCGACAGAGTATGGAAGCTTCAGGACAGTGTGACAGACGAGAAGGGCTACTCCAAGGATATGGAGACCAAGATGCACCAGGTTATCAAGAAGGTTTCAAATGACTTCGAGAACCTGAAGTACAACACAGCTATCGCAGCCATGATGGCACTTCTCAACGACTTCTACAAGAAGGGAAGCGTTACAGCAGATGAGTTCAAGACACTGCTCATCCTGTTAAACCCTGTTGCACCTCATATCACAGAGGAGCTGTGGTCTATCAAGAACTACGGCGGATATGTATATCAGCAGACATGGCCAGAGTTCGATGAGGCAAAGACAGTAGAGTCAACAGTAGAGATCGCTGTACAGATCAACGGTAAGACTAAGGCAACACTTGCGATCGGCAAGGAGGATCCAAAGGATGAGGTTATCGCAAAGGCTAAGGAAGTGATCGCCGACAAGCTCACAGGTAACGTTATCAAGGAGATCTATGTTCCTGGACGTATTGTGAATATTGTTATGAAATAAAAAAACTATAAACATGAGAAAGCCACATGGAGAAAAATCCATGTGGCTTTCTTGATGTTTAATATATCGGATTATCATTTATTTCAGATAAGGCAGCAGATTCTTGAGTGCGCTGTATGCACTGTCACGTTTGTACAGCGGTATCGATTCCACCAGTCTGTCAAGATCATCATGAGTGATATAATCCTTGTTCTCGGGGGTGGTGACGGGTTCCTTTCCGAATACCAGAAAATCCAGTGGCGCATCAAGAACAGTTGCGATATTGGCAAGAGTATATATACTCATACTTTTATATCCGTGCTCAATCTCGTACACGTAATGGGGAGACACTTTTATTTTCTCGGCAAGCTGTTCCTGAGTAAGATTATGAGCCTTTCTCACATTTCTTATCCGCAATCCCAAGTCAAAGATATCTATCACAATAACCTCCATCTTGCTGAAATAATATCTATCAGCTACATTTTATGCAAATAGTATCTGTCAATAACGGTATCGCCAGCCAGAAACTATCAGGTACAAAAATATGAAACTATAGCCGACAGCCACAAAAATATAATTGTGTTACATTTATTGAAATGCATTTTTTACAGCATGGACTTTATCATATTTATCTTTTGTTTTTCCTGTGGAGACATGCCTTCGCTCAGCACATCCAGAACGATCTCGGACTCTGCTCTGCTGAAGGAGAGATCCCTTTTCTGCAGTTCTTTGTTGATCTCCATTAGCTGGGGGAGCATCTGTTCCGGTGTCATGGTTGACTGGGAGTTGGATAATCTGAGAAGAATTTCCCTTTTTAGCGGGTGCATGCTTTTAAGTCTTGGGTCATTTTGAAGATTCATGTTTAATATCCCTCCATATCATATTTTTCAAACAGGTCTTTGACGGAGCTGTATATATCCTGGGATGACTGGGATTCAGTGTTGTCGTAGTTTTCTTCGCCCTCGGTTTCAGAGGCAGTTCTGCTTTGATAGTGCCGGTACAGAGAATCCGTGGATTGCTGTGTATTCATGGCCTCCATGGTCTTCATCATATCCATGGCTTTTTTCATGCTGGCAAACTGGTCCCTGATATCGGGAAATCCACACCCGGCAAGGGATGACAGTATATCATCCTGATTGTTTATATCTTTGTGGAGTCCACAGGAGTTTACATAATTTGTATCGCGCAGGGCATTCAATATGGTCTGAAGTTCCATGATCTTTATGTACATTGCCAGAGGAGCTTTCATACGGTCATCCACAAATGGGAGAATGGCCTCCATCATGAACAGGCGGTCATCTTTTATTAAGTTGTCCAGTGGATGATGGAAGTTGCCATTAAACATATGAAGCTCCGTTTCATGCAGTGATCACTTGGTAAGACAGCTATACTATATTCTATTGATTTTCAGTAAAAAAATACCAGCAGAATTGCTCCTGCTGGCCACTTTTTGCGGATATCGGACAGTCATTCTGCCCGATATCCCGTTTATAGATCGTGGTGAGTCCGCTTTTAGCAGCAGCCGCAATCATTGCCACCGCAGCCGCCGCAGCCACATCCGTTATTATTGCCACAGCCACCGCAGCAGAATAAGAGAAGGATGATCCAGATGCAGCTGTTGTCATTGCCACAACCGCCATTAAAACCGAAACCATCGCCGCCGCAGCCGCCACAGCAGAGGAGAAGGATGATGATCAGAGTGCAACTGTTGCATCCGCAGGAACCTCCGCAAGAAAGTCCATTTCTGCCGCCACAGCCACAACCGCCACAGGCACACTGTGTTGCCGATAAATCACTCATGGTAAGCCTCCATTATTTTGTTCATGGTTTAACATATTCGCATGAACATGATGTGTTACACATTTGTTCAAAAAATATTTTGTTTAATGTAAGATATCTAAAATGTGTTATAAAGCTGCCTTAAGGCATCCAATTCGATGTTCTAAAAACAGACTTACTATGCTATAATAAGCGCAAGTACGCTGGGAGATAGCGTAGGAAGTTTGGAAGGAAAAACGATAAAAAAGGACAGGGGGAAGATAACTTGCTGTATCGTTGTGTAAATTGTGGGGGTAACGTAGTGTACGATCCTGCAAAGAAAAAGATGGTGTGCCTCAGTTGCGGAGGGAGCGACTGTCAGGAGCTGGTTCCGTCACAGGAGCCTGTAATATGTATAAACTGTGGTTCGCAGATACCTTACACTGAGTATCAGTCTGCGGGAAGATGTCCTTCATGTGGAACATATCTGCTCAGGGATGACAAAGTAAATTATCCGTATGGGGCTGATGTGATACTTCCATTTAAGATATCAAAGCATGAGGCTGAGGAGAAGCTGAGGAATGAATTTGGTAAAAAGCTATTTATACCGGGAACATTCCTCTCACAGAAGACGCTTGAGGCGCTTAAGGGAGTGTATGTCCCATTCTGGATGTACGATTATGATTCGGATGTGGCTTATGAGGCCATAGGAACAAAGGTCAGATCATGGACGTCTGGAGACAAGAGATATACAGAGACTTCATATTTTGATGTCGGAAGAAGACTGCATGTGAATTATGAGGGCATACCGGTTGATGCATCCATAGCCATGGAGGATGGAATCATGGATCTCATGGAGCCGTACAACTACAAAGAGCTCATGCAGCATGACAACAAGTACCTCTCGGGATTCGATGCGGAGACTTACAATATGCCGCCGAATGAGGTGGAGCCGAGGGCTCAGGCAAAGGCAGAGAAGGCAAACAGAGATTGGGTGAGAAGCACCACAACCGGATATTCATCACTTACAAATGAGAGATTCAGGAACAACAACAGACTCACGGGAACAAAGTTCGGACTCATGCCGGTGTGGGTATATGAGTACCGTTTCCAGGGCAAAAACTATAAGTTCTATGTCAACGGACAGACTGGAAAATGTGTCGGAACAGAGCCGAAGAGCATGAGTAAGGCAGTTGGACTTACCGCACTTTTGTTTGGCGCAGC
This sequence comes from Coprococcus sp. AF16-22, assembly GCF_003461545.1. NCBI lineage: Bacteria > Bacillati > Bacillota > Clostridia > Lachnospirales > Lachnospiraceae > Coprococcus > Coprococcus sp. AF16-22. Next base: position 145,735 of record NZ_QTXH01000006.1, on the reverse strand, counting down.
ATTTGTATTGCTTGATGGCTTGTCTATGTTATTGGGGGTGTTGTAAATGAATGCAGTAAAGAAATTTATCGTGGCAATGCTCGTGGTACTTGGACTTGGAATAGTGTTCTTTATAGGATACTTTGTGAAATCAAATGCCAATCTCAAGCATGACGCCAGAAATAATACAGAATGTAAGACAAATGAGAGAGTGTTTGACTATGCAGATAAGCTGTCTGATTCGGAGGAGGAGACTCTCCGCGGGGAGATAGCAGAACTGGAAGATAAAGTGGGTATGGACTTTGTTGTCGTTACCATGGATCAGTACACAGATCTGTCAGAATATGATGCCGATGCAGTTTCATATGACATAGAGTCTAACACAAAGGATATAGCAGAGAAGATCTGTGATTATTACAGATTCGGCTGGGAAGAGTGGCCTGCAGGAACATATCTTGACGGCAGGGATGCCAGCACAAGCGTAGTTATAGTTGCCAACTGGCAGGAGAACGATGGATATGTTTATCTGTGCACAGCCGGCAAGGCGAAGAAGAGAATAAGTGATTCCAAGGCGACATCCATAACGGAATACGGTGGAAAGATACTCAGATCGGATACTCTTGGAGCATTTGAGAGAATGATGTCAAGAACAGAGACGGCTATGAAGAGCAGCACAGGAGGATTAAAGTTCCTGTCACCATTTATATGCTTCCTTGTATCTCTTGGAGCAGCCATCGCATTCTGCATCGTGAATCTGTCGAAGAAAGCAGGAAAAGATACCACAACAGCTTCTACATACAGCGATGGAAATGCCAAGGAGCTTGACAGAAGAGATATATTTATACGTAAGGAAGTAACCAGCGTGACTATCCAGAGCAGCTCAGGAGGTTCTGGTGGATCAGGCGGTGGCGGTGGTCATGGCGGTGGCGGAAGCCATTTCTAAAAATCTGACCGTACGCGGGAAAGACATATTATGAAGAACAGGAAGTTTGAAAGTTATATTCTAAAAAACAGAATACCCGGGATCATTCTATCACTGATCATGGTGGGATGCATGATCATCATGGCGTGGCATTTCAGTCTGCCGGACAGGATAAGGAGCAGGACATACAGGAGCATAGCTGATATAGAGTCCAGAGCGAATCCAAACGACAGGGATGTGACGATAACCGTGGATCGGGCGGATTATATCGGATACGATTATTTTGTGGACTCCGAGAGACAGGGCAGATATTACTACTGTCAGCAGGATGGCAGATATGCCATCCTGCTAATCAGGAGCAATGAGGATGTACTGCTGAATTATACGCTGAGAGGCAGAGTAGTCTCTGCGGATGATGTGTATACATCGATAGTTGATGGCCTTGCACAGGACATGGGGATACCATCCCAGCAGCTTGAGAGCAAGGTATACCCACTCATAATAAGTGAGGTGGATTTTCCGAGGATCTATTATAATATGATGCTGCTGGTTCTTGTGCTGACGGCTCTGTGGGCGTTATATAATATAGTCAGATGTATATACAGTGTGTGCTGTCCATGGAAGGTGTCAGGAATGCAGGTCGTATCGGGCGGAAAGGCAGACAGGAATACTGTCAGGGATATAGATGAACAGCTCAGATACAATCTCTACTATGATCAGGATGGTATAGCCATAACAGACAAATATCTGGTATATCACGGAACCTGGCATACGGATGTGGTGGAACTCAGCACCATAGAGACGTTCAAGAAGCTCAGAACATCGGCGAATATAGGGCCGGCAGACAAAAAGATATACAAACTACTCATGGTGGATGTGGACGGTGTGACATATGAGCAGGACTTCAAGACGGAGGCTGCCATAGATGAAGCATTGTCATATCTGAGAGATTCAGGGAAAAAATAAAACAGTATATGCGGTTCGTTATCAAACGGATCGCATATACTGTTTTTGTTTTGCCTATTATACCGTGCAGACTATACGTCAAGCTTGTCCTGATCGGAGAGCACTGATGGATCCTCAGATACATCTGAAAGTCCCATGTACTCATCGCCGATTACCTCTGAGGTCTCGGCGTCAGCGGCATTTGCAACGGCGCCGGTTGCCTCGGCGAGAACATCCTCAGCCTCAGCTACGGTCTCGGTTACGGCCTTTGCGGTTGTCTCATCCGGAATATCCGCTGTGGCTTCCGGGGTTACAGCATCCTCGGTTGCGGCTTCTTCGGATGTGGTTTCTTCTGCTCCGGTGGTGTCTTCGTGAAGTGTGAAATATTCACGGTCGCCATCTTCGGTGGAAGCAGCTTTTTCCTTAACCTTGTCCTTGAGCTTGTCATATGTGTCGGATACTGTATTCTTTGCTTTCTGGACTGTCTCGGAATCTTTTACTTTATTGTAGGTATCCTTGATCGTACCCTTTGCCTTTTGGACTGTCTCAGAGTCCTTTACCTTGTGGTATGTTTCAGAGTCCTTGATCTTTTTGACTGTCTCGGAGTCCTTTACTTTGTGGTAAGTATCTGTAGCTGTGGCTTTTGCCTTCTTTACAGTATCATTGTTCTCAACTGTCTGGTAAGCTTTCGTTGTCTTGATCTTGTCTTTGAATAAGTAGCAGACACTTCCTGCAGCGGCAAGAGTGAGCGCCATTTTTGCCAATTTGTTCATGATAAAAATCTCCTTCCCATAGAATATAACCTGTCCATTTATTTTAATATGTATTCGTGTCAAATGCAATAAGTGTGGTGGATTGATTCACAGGAATTAATATTTGCGAATGATATACCGTGTATGATATATTCATCTATAATGGAATGGATATGTGGAGGTAAAATGGAACATGAATAATAGTGGACAGGATTACAACAAAGAAGAACAGGCGATAAAGGCACTTCAGAAAAACTATTTTCTATGTGCGGCACTCACACTGGCAGTGGGAGTTGGAATGCTCGCATTTACATCATATAAGGTGATCGGAATAATATGCATCGTGCTGTGTGTGGTATTTGGGGTAATGGGTATCGTGCTCGTTGTCAAGCCGGACATGATAGATGTATCAGAGGATGGTGTGATGTCATATAAGAAGAAGGACAAGCCGGACAAAAAGTAAATATATTGTTTTTTATGAAAGGACGATAACATGAACGAATACAAGGACGAAAGGGACATTTTGGAGAAGGACATCAAGGCGCTTGAGGGGAAGTCTGCAACATATTCAGGGGTTAGATTTGTGATGTTCCTTGCAGCTCTGGCAGGGCTGATAATAGGCATATATGACAACAGAGTGACAGTGCTGATCCTGGGAATAATAGCCGCTGCGGCATTTGTCGCAATGGTGTTTATCCACGGAAAGCTTAGTGAGGAGCTGGAATATAAGAAAGCCAAGTCGGAGGTGCTCAGGAGGTATATAGAGAGATTCGGCGACGGCTGGAAGAAGTTTGAGGACAACGGTGCACAGTATCTCGGCGATGACGATCTGGTTGCAAGGGATATGGACCTTCTTGGACAGAGCTCTCTGTATCAGTTTATCTGTGTTGCGGGAACCGAGGAGGGAAAAAGGGCTCTCGCCGAGAGTATACGCGATCCGAAGTACGATATAGCAGACATAGAGAAGCGCCAGGAGGCGATAAAAGAGCTCACTTCAAAGAGAGAGTTCTCGATGGATTTTGAGACCCTCGGTGTGAAGACCGGAATGGGCAAAAAGAAGAAATATACCGCGGATGAATTTGTGGCATACTGCAATGGCGATGACCATATACCTGCGGTGTTCAACATATTGAGATTTTTACTGCCGGCGATAACACTGGTGGCATTTATACTTGGAATAATGGGTGAGATAAACATAGGCTGGACGCTTGTCTCATTCTTTGTTGTGCTTTTGTTCTCCTGGCTTTTTGGCGGAGTTGCGGGTCAGGCTGTCATGCCGATGATCTCATTTGGCTATGTGATAGAGGACTATATAAGAATGTTCGAGCTGATCTCCGGGGAGAATTTCGACAGTGAACTTTTAAATGATATCAAGTCGCATCTGTCAAATGACTCTGGTGCCCTGGCGGCTATAAGAAAACTGAGGACGATAAGTGCGGCGTTCAATATCAGATACAATCCTATAGTTCATCAGATACTGTGTGGACTTATAATGTGGGACTTCCACATAGGCAGGATGATGGACAAATGGAAACAGAAGAATGGACAGAGCGTTGAGGGCTGGATAAAGGCTGTCTCTGATATGGAGGAACTCATGTCATTTGCTGTCCTTTCAAGAACGAGGGAAGTGAGCTATCCACAGGTCGGCGCAAATGCCAGAGTTCATGTCACCGCCAGGGATATGAGACATCCTCTGATAAGCCCTGATACAGTCGTGGCAAATGATGCGGACTTCAAGGGCGGTGCCACGATAATAACCGGAAGTAATATGTCCGGAAAGACGACTTTCCTCAGAACACTGGGTATAAATCTGGTGCTTGCATATGCGGGCGCTCCAGTGTGTGCGGGCTATATGGAGGCTGACAGGATGAAGATATTCACATCCATGAGGGTGACCGATGATGTCAGCAATGGAATATCAACGTTCTATGCAGAGATACTCAGGATAAAGACGATGGTTGAGTACAGGAAAGAGAACAGACCTATGCTCTGTCTTATAGATGAGATATTCAAGGGAACAAATTCTGCTGACAGAATAGTGGGAGCAACACAGGTCATCAGAAAGCTTGCGGGAGCGGGTTCAATGACACTGGTATCGACACACGATTTTGAGCTGTGTGATCTCAAGGCGGAGGACGGAACACCTGCTGCGAACTATCATTTCGAGGAATATTACGAGGGAGACCAGTTGAAATTCGACTATAAGAAGAAGGATGGCAGGTGTACCACGACAAATGCCATGGCGATACTTCACATGGCAGGACTCGACTGATGCTGAAAAATGGCATTATCTGGCATAACAGTAAAAATGCACAAAAAATGCGATTTTTTTAGTGCTATAATTTTTGGGTAATTATGCACAATGACAGTTATCAGTAATAACCAAAAACTTTGTTGAATGATTTTACCAAATATGTTATATTTGGAGTAGTGATTTGAGGGGGATAGTACAAGAATATTCGTAAGCCAGACATACGAAAACAAAAGGAGGTAGACATATTATGTTACCAGCAAATATAGGACAGGCAGGGGATAACGCATTATCAATAGCGGCATCCAGTAATAAAGGAACACTTATTCGTTATCTGAATGATCAGGTTGAGGACGGATTCTATACATTGGTTATAGACAGCCTGAAGGATTCTAATTTTGATCTGTCGACCATGACAGTGGATGACGAGGTTCGTGCTCAGTGTACAAAGCTGTATGAGCTTGCAGAGTTTGTAGACTTCAATATAAAGGCGACCGGACACTATGCGATCGAAGAGTGGATAGAGCCTTTATTCAGATTTGTATATGGTGATATTGACCCTACTGATATAGATGCGCCTGTATCAGCTACAGGTGTTTATCGTTACAGTGTATGGCTGCTGTATCTCTTACAGCTTGAGAAGATACCGGAGTGCATGAGACTGATCGGGGATAAGATCGCTCCACTTCTCATCAACATTTCATACCAGATACTTGAGGATGATGACAGACCAAAGAACTTTGACAAGGCTCTGCTCGGATACCTGGATTTGATCAATGTGGTTATGGAGATGGATATCTCAGCCAAAGACATAGGATCTGATTCATATATCAACAACCTCGAGGTACTTTATGATTACGTCATCGAGGATGCACATGCACCTAACGATTACAAGATACAGTTATCTATCAATCTCTTCTCTATCTACATTGCGAACAAGCAGTATGAGAAGGCATTTCAGTTCTACGGACTGAACGCAGAGTACATACCTATAGATAACCTGTCAGTATACTCCAACTTCAAGGAGCTCATCAAGAATGTCACAAGCACAGAGGCAGCAAAGATCCTCAGCAGCAAGGTGGCTTCAGAGATCTCCAAGCAGGAGGTATACAACAAGAGGATAGATTCACTGCTTAATGAGACCTGCGCATTTACCAAGAAGGTATATCAGGCCATCGAGAATGAGCCGGAGGTCAAGAAGGTACTTCAGACACTTGGTTCAGGAGCACAGCTCAGCGGACGTCAGAACATTCCTGAGGGAGCATATGAGTACAACAAGCTCTTCATAGAGTGTGGAATCAAGGCATATGTTAACTCTGATATAACACAGAAGTCATATGAGGAGAAGTATGAGAGTCTGGAGATCCTCTCCAAGGCACTCAATGTACTGTTTGAGGGATACAGCTTGTATGAGGTATCGAACAAGATCGAGGATCAGTACATAGAGCTCACATGGTGCTGCAACTTCCTGAACGCCAATCCTTCAATGCTGAAGGCATTCTTCAGTGTAAAGGAGAAGGTAAAGGTATTTGATGTCAGAAAGAAGTCAATTGTTGAGAAGAACAACAAGAACAAAGAGGTTTACTCAATGCTTGACAATAGACAGAAGATCCTTCTGTTCATGGCTGCTGAGGATATGGTCGTTAACGGACTCAACAGTACCAAGAAGATGGTTCTTGCATCAAGCTACGATATCAACACAGCCAAGAAGTACCTGCATGAGACATATGTCAGAACAGCTCTTCCTGAGAAGTATAAGGAGGAAAATGAGCAGGGTGGCGGTGGTCTCTTCGGTAAGAAGCAGCAGGCTATGCCGGCTGATCTGGTATCACTGTGTAAGGTAGCTATTGTTGAGGAGATGCTGTGCAAGTCAGAGTACCTGTACCATCAGCACACTCTCAAGGGAATAGACAAGCCATCAAACGAGGAGATGACATACTCTGTAGCATGTCTGATCAAGTGTATCAACCATATGATCAACAAGAAGAGCAAGGCTGCTGCAGCTCCTAACAAGAAGGTCATCATAACCAAGACAGGTAAGGTTATAGAGCTCAACGATGAGTCAGGACAGGCACTAGAGAAGCAGGAGTCAGGAATCATCGAGGCTATAGACAATATAGTTGTCCAGCTCAAGGATAAGAGTGAGAGCAACGTCAAGTATGTAAAGGATTACATTGAGGATCTTATGAATACACTCATGAAGTACAACTGGGATATGAATGTACAGCTTGATGAATTCTCAGGTGAGGAACTCAGAAACAAGGCCTTCCTTGTTATCAAGAAGCTCAACTATGATCTTCTCAAGTAATCTGATATTACAGGACAATTAAAAATATCAATATATTATGTGAAAAGCACCGGAACAAACTATAAGTTTGTTCCGGTGTTCTTTTTAAGGGTGGAAAAATATAGTTGTATATGCTAGAATAGGTTGGATTTAATAAAGATATAAGATCAGGAGGATAAGAAATGGCAAAATTCATCAAGACACCGGTAAAAGGTATGTGTGATCAGCTCCCGGCTGATATGAGGCTTAGAGAGCATGTGCTTTCAATGATCAAGACAAGTTATTCCAGATTTGGATTTACACAGATAGAGACTCCTGTTATGGAACATATAGAGAATCTTACAAGCAAGCAGGGCGGTGACAATGAGAAGCTTATCTTCAAGGTGATGAAGAGAGGCGCAGACCTTGCGAGAGCCATCGATGCAGGTAAGGGAGAGTTGGCAGACAGCGGACTCAGATACGATCTTACACTTCCACTCTCAAGATATTATGCGAACAACAAGGAGCAGCTTCCAAGCCCATTCAAGGCACTCCAGATCGGACCTGTATTCCGTGCGGATCAGCCACAGAAGGGACGATTCAGAATGTTCACCCAGTGCGATATAGATATACTTGGTGACAATACAAACCTTGCGGAGATAGAGCTTGTGGCAGCCACATCCGATATGCTCTCAAGAATATTCTCTGAGGTGGGAATAACAGATTTTACTATCCACATCAACGACAGACAGATACTCCGTGGTGCTGCGAAGAATGCGGGATTTGCAGAGGAAGACATTGCTTCAATACTCATCAGCCTTGACAAGTATGACAAGATAGGTCTGGATGGCATAAGAGCAGAGCTCACAGAGAACGGATACGACGCAGAGATGGTGGACAAGTATCTTGAGATATACCAGAACCTTGGAGATATGAGCTGCGCTGAGTTCTGTAGGGACATAGACGCTGAGTGCCTTGATCCAAAGGTTATAACCAATATGGACGAGATCATATCAAGTGCAAAGACCATGGTTGCAGATGGCGTAAAGATCGTATTTGACCCTACTCTTGTGAGAGGTATGGGATATTACACAGGACCTATTTTTGAGGTTACAATAGATGACTACAACTTCTCCATCGCCGGCGGCGGAAGATATGACAAGATGGTTGGAAACTTCTGTGGACAGGATGTCCCTGCAACAGGATTTTCAATAGGTTTTGAGAGAATAATCACCATACTCAAGGACAAGCTTGAGAATGGATACAAGATAGATTCTGACAACGTGGCTATCCTCATTCACAAGGATGTGACACTGGACAAGAAGCTTGAGATCTTCAAGGAGGCAAAGGAACTTCGCCAGGCAGGTAAGACAGTGACTATCCAGATGATGAGAAAGAACATGAAGCAGCAGATAAACATGCTGGAGTCAGAGGGATACACAGAGTTCAAGAAGGTGTACAACGACTAACATACGTTCTGTGGATCACACAGATGTGTAACATCATGACAGAACGTATATGTTACTGAGATATTTAATAAAAGGCTGTATTCACATATCAGGCAGATATGTGAATACGGCCTTTTGTGTTGCGTTATGAATAACAGAAATTATCTTACCATGCCATGCTTTTTCCTGAAGTAGAAAATAAACGGCTTTTCAATGATCCTCTTGAGGGTGATCTGTATCTCCTCGTGGCTTGTGTCTATAGGCTTGACAAGGATAGTGTGTATGCCAAGGCTGGCACTTCCGATGATGTCAGTGTAGATCTGGTCGCCCACGGCGATCGTGTTGTCTATGTTGCAGCCTATCTCGTTCATGGCACGGATGTAGCCCTTTTTCGATGGTTTGCCGGCTTTGAATATGTAATTCACCTTCATCTTTTTGTTGAAAGCGGCAACCCTTGGCTCCTTGTTGTTGGATACCAGACATACCTTGAAGCCCATGGCCTTGAGCTGTTCCATGAGCTGGATCGCTCTGGATGTGGCCGGCTCATTATGTCTCACAAGAGTGTTGTCTATGTCGAACAGTATACCTCTGTATCCCATGTCGTAATACTTTTTGAAATCTATCTTGTATGTGGATGAATAGTATTCATCCGGCAAAAATCTGATCATAGATATCCTCCCAGTTTGTTGTCGATTCATTATACCACAGGTGGACAGACAGTTGTATAAACACTTAATAAAATAATAAAATACCATATCCCGTCACTTTTATGTTTTTAATTTGTGGCAAAACATGTATAATAAAAATGATTAAGTTCAGATATAAGTAAAAATGATGATGGGCATATCAGATATGTATGCCAGTTTGCATATTGGATTAAGAACTTATATAGAATGAGGTGTGAGATATTGCACAGGGCGTATGTTCTAAGAAAAGAAAATAATAAATATATGCTGGATGTTATCAGTCCGTATGAAGCACTGTACAGTTCTGTATTTGGGGTTCAGGCGGATACGCTGTCCTATTCACAGGATGGTATGTGCAGGCGGATGTTCGATGAACTCATAGACAAACTGAATTACAGGGAGAAGATAGTGATAGATAAGCTCTATGGCTACAGACATGACAGATGCAGTGTGCCGGAACTTGCCTGTGAGCTGGAGACCGATGAGGAAGGTGTGAACAGTCTGAAGAACAGTGCGCTGGACAGACTGAGGGATCCGGATAATTACAAATATCTGGAGAAACGGTGGTATTCAGGAACGGATATAACCAACACTGAGTACGAGCTTGATTTCAGGAGAAAGCTCAGAGCGGAGCTTCAGAGATATCTGGCCGGTCAGAAGTCAGATATTGACATTTTAAGTGCGATAATGAGGAGAAATAAGATCTCTGTACAAAGGATATACAGGAATGTGCAGGCGGCAGCTACGGATCAGGGACGGTTTGAGACCTCTATATCAGGGAAGAAGAGTATAGATGATGCTGTAAATGAGCTGAAGGCGTTCAAGATAGCTGCACGTCCTGTTGAGAGCATCAGGAAGAAAAAGTCTGTAAGGGGAAATGTAGAGACCGTGCTCATAACAAATGATGGGATTGAGCAGGCGTATAAATACAGCGGACTCAGCGATGAGGATATAGCGGAGTGCGTGTGTCATGTACTGACGGACAGTGACGAGGGACATGGCTGTATACTTGACTTCAATATGTCAGATGGACTTATGGGACTCCTGTTGCTGAAGGGCTATCTGTATCTCGACAGTCTCATGGAGGACAGAGACAGGATATTGGCGGAGCTTCAGAGTGGAGGCTTTCAGACTCAGGCGGAGGAATTTGCAAAATTTGCGGACAAGGCGGAGATATACATAGCGGATAAGACGCACACGTCCATGACGTTTATTGTTGTGCCGGAGGCTGTTGCGCTTCGAATATATGAGGATAGGCCGGTGGATTACCATGAACTGCTGTCCTGCGCGGAGGAGACGGACAGGGAGTTTGCGGTCATGCTCATAAGAAATGAGAAGAAGGAATTTGCTGACTTTTCGGGACTTACGGTCACCGATGCTGCAAAGCGAAGGCTCAGCGTATTGCAGAGAGACAATGAACATGCAGATGCGGTGTGATATATATTGACTTTAGGAGGAAAAACGATGGGATTGATAGCGGTCAATATCATAGGCTTGATAATGTTCATACTGGCAATAGTAATGTTTGTGCTGGCTGACAGTATGGTGGGAATAGCTATAGGTGTTGCAATCAGTGTAGTGTGGCTGACATTCACCATAACAGCAAATGTACATATACTCAAGGGAAGACGCTCGACGGAGAAGCTCAAGGACAGTGCCAGGGGACATTTGTTTGATGCACAGATAGAGAGACTCAACAGACAGTATGAGAGCATAATGTCCAGGGAGGAATACTTCCAGGAGAATGTGGAGGAGGGCAGTGGTATCCGCAATCTGTACGAGGATATAAAGCAGCAGGCACAGAGCAACATGGACAGTGCCATAGGCTTTATACAGACATACGATTATTACACTAGACCCCAGCCGGTATACCTCGACAATCTGTGCAGACAGGGCGACGAGCTGGTGAGAAAGTTCAATATTCTGGTGGAGAAGATGGTTGATATTGACACCAACCTGAGTTCGCTGGATATGAAATATGTGGATGATGTCATAGAGTGCATGAATGGCATGAGGCAGGATGTCCACAGTCAGGGAATGTAAAAGGAGGAAGAAATGGATAAGAGGACAAAAGGATTAGTGGTAGTCGGAGTGCTGGTGATAATTGCGATGATCGCGGTCATTATCGGAATAGTCGGCAGGAAGGTTATCAACATAGCAGGCGGTGGAAATGGAGGATCATCAAGATCGGATATGACTCTTGATGAGTTATATGCAGATCTCGATGTAAATGAAGCGACCCCTGTAAAGGGTACGGTCACTCTGGACACTCCGGATCTGTATGCGGAGCTGCCTGAGATAGACAAATATCCACTGGCAGTTGAGGGTAATGGAGACATAGATATAGAGATATTTACATCAGGTGAGAAGGCGGGAAAGGACAACGACTCATGGCTTATAGATGTGGCAAATTCCTTCAACGGTTCTGGTGTGAAGACAGCGGACGGCAAGTCGGTATCGATGAGCGTGAGATCAGTGCCATCCGGTACAGCCGCTGACTATATCATTTCCGGCAAATATCTCCCGGATCTGTACACCCCGAGCAACACCCTGTTCGGAGAGTATGCGATGTCGAACAGTGGCAGCCTTGAGCTTTACGCGGACAGGCTGGTTGGAAATACAGCGGGAATCCTTGTGAAGAAGGACAGCGGTTACACTACTGCTGCCGATGCCATAAAGGCCGTTCAGGATAACAAGATCACCATGGGATACACGAACCCACAGACAAGTGCCACAGGACTTAACCTCCTGCTCACGCTGCTTCAGGACGGAGAGGATAACTTTACAAAGTTTAACTCAAACATACCATACGTTGCATATACAACACAGCAGATGAGAGATAGTGCATCAAACGGAACACTCGATGCTATGCTGTCAGAGTATCAGGCATATATCAATGACAGCAATCTCGTGTCAATGTATGATTTCATTGCATTTGGCGTGAGACATGACAATCCTGTATACATATGTAACAAGTCGGGAAAGTCTGCATCAGAGCTTGAGGCCATACAGCTCGTTGTGGATTACTGCAAGAGTGATGATATGCAGACGATCGCGACAAAGAAGGGCTTCAATGCCAACGATGATTATACTGCGGCGGAAGAATTCTCCGGTGCACAGGTCACACAGGGACTCAAGACATACAAGAAGACAAAGGATAACGGCAAGGACATCATCGCGGTGTTTGTTGCGGACTGCAGCGGTTCCATGGACGGAGATCCTATGAACCAGCTCAAGAACAGTCTGACAAACGGTGCGCAGTATATCAATGACAACAATTATGTTGGGCTTGTCAGCTACTCAAGCTCAGTTACAGTGGAGGTTCCGATCGCCCAGTTTGACCTGAACCAGAGATCATATTTCCAGGGATCGGTCAACAATCTGATGGCTTCAGGAGGAACGGCTTCGTATGATGCCGTTGTGGTTGCGATGAAGATGATAACCGATGCAAAGGCAGAGCACCCGGATGCAAAGTGTATGCTGTTCCTTCTCAGCGATGGATATGCCAATGTGGGATATTCCATGGATGAGATAACAAGTGCGCTCAGACAGTCGAACATACCTGTATACACGATAGGTTACGGCGGAGATGCTGACACGGATGAGCTTGCAAAGCTCTCAGGAATAAATGAGGCGGCATCTATAAATGCGGACAGTGATGATATTATCTACAAGATAAAGAGCCTGTTCAATTCACAGCTTTAAAATTTATCGGTAAAATACATCATAAAAAACAGTTGCATTCCGTTGGCATATGGAATACAATATAGTCGTTTTTAAGAGACAACTGCATATGATGATAGATCTTCGGGGGTGAGTGCAATTCTCCACCGACGGTGTTAGGGAAACCTTAAGTCCGTGAGCCATGAGGCATGATCCGGTGTGATTCCGGGACCGACAGTATAGTCTGGATGAGAGAAGTATTATATATTCAGAACAGGGTATCTGATGGAAGTCCGTTGTGATGGATTTCGGTGATGGATACCTGAACAAGAGAAAACCCCGAAGTTATCTTCGGGGTTTTCTCTTGTGTTTCGAACAGATACTTCGGAGGCTTGAATGAGCAATATCCGATAGTCTGTCTGTAAAGGTATTAAGTAGGATGGTGGTCATATGGAAAAATATGATATAGATGATGGATTTGATCCGTCATATATGAGACGTGCCATAGAGCTTGCAAGGCGCGGCACTGGAGCAGTGAATCCAAATCCGCTTGTAGGTGCTGTCATAGTGAAGAATGGCAGGATCATAGGAGAGGGATATCATGTGAGATATGGAGAGCTCCACGCTGAGCGCGCAGCATTTGCCAGTCTTAAGGATCAGGCAGATGCCGAGGGCGCAGTCATGTATGTGACGCTTGAGCCGTGCTGCCATTTTGGCAAGCAGCCTCCATGTGTGGACGCGATCATAGAGCACAAGATCAGAAAGGTCTACTGTGGTTCCGATGATCCGAATGCTATGGTGGCAGGAAAAGGTTTTAAGAGACTGCGTGATGCCGGGATAGAGGTGTACACACACTGCCTCAAAGCCGAGTGCGATGCCATAAACGGCATTTTCTTTAAGTATATAGTAAATAAACAGCCGTATGTGACCATGAAATATGCCATGACCATGGACGGCAGGATCGCTACCCACACAGGGGCCAGCAAGTGGATAACCGGTGAGGCATCAAGGGCGTATGTCATGGAACTCAGAAACAGACATAAGGGTATTATGGCGGGCATAGGAACAGTGCTTGCGGATGATCCGATGCTGACATGCAGAATAGAGAAAAGCACGGACAGGGATACTGATAATGTCAGAAATCCGATCAGGATAGTTTGTGACAGCAAGCTCAGGATTCCGGAGGATTCACAGATCGTACAGACAGCCGGGGAGATAGAGACCATAGTTGCCACGACGGCAGCGGGAGCTTCAGACTCAGCAAAGTGTGAGAGACTCAAGGATAAAGGTGTAAGCATCATAGAGATTGAAGATGTGGATGGACAGGTGGATCTAAGGCAGCTCATGACGATCCTCGGCGGGAAAGGCATAGATGGAATACTGCTTGAGGGCGGCGGCGAGCTCAACTACAGCATGGTGTCTGAAGGTCTTGTGGATGAGGCATGTGTATTCATTGCTCCGAAGATATTTGGCGGCGAGGGCAAGTACAGTCCGGTATCCGGAACGGGTGTTGATGTGCCTGCGGATGCACATATGTTTGGACTTGACGAGGTCAGAAGATTTGATGAAGATGTGATGCTCAGATACAAAAAGGTTTAAGAACTTATAGAAAAGAGGTCATACATGTTCACAGGAATAGTAGAAGAGATAGGAACTATAAGAAAGATAGATAAAGGCGTAAGCTCCTGCAGCATCACGGTGCAGGCAGACAAGGTTCTCCATGGAAGCCAGGTTGGAGACAGTATAGCGGTAAACGGTGTGTGTCTTACTGCAACCGGCATATCGGGGAATATCTTTACTGCGGATGTCATGCCTGAGACTTTGAGACGAAGCGGACTTGGACAGCTTACCGGTGGCAGCAGGGTGAACCTTGAGCGTGCCATGGCGGCCGGAGGAAGATTTGGCGGACATATAGTGTCAGGACATATAGATGGAACCGGAACGATCAGAGAGCTCAAAAGGGAGGACAATGCAGTGTGGGTGACAATAGATTGTTCTCCGAAGATACTCAGATACATCATTGAGAAGGGCTCAATAGCCATAGACGGTATAAGCCTTACGGTTGCGTATGTCGATGATACATGCTTTAAGGTGTCGATCATTCCGCACACGGCGGGAGAGACGACGCTGCTGGATGGCAAGCCGGGCAAGGTGGTCAACCTTGAAAATGATGTGGTTGGAAAGTATGTTGAGAAACTGCTTATGCCATACAAAGGTGACGATACAGATGAAAAGCTTTCAAATGGAAATGCTTCAGATAGATCAGGACTTGATATGAAGTTTCTGGCAGAAAATGGATTTATGTAGACAGATATTTTAAGGAGGTAGAGTGATGAGTTTTGAATTCAACTCGATAGAGGAGATCGCTGCAGATCTTGCGGCGGGAAAGCCGGTTGTCATGCTCGACAACGAGGACAGAGAGAATGAGGGAGATGTAATCTGTGCAGCAGAATTTGCTACAACGGAGAATGTCAACTTCATGGCAAAGTGGGCGAGAGGTCTCATATGCATGCCTATGGATGCGTCGTATGCGGATAAGCTGAATCTCCCACAGATGTGTATAACCAATACAGATAACCACTGCACAGCATTTTCAGTATCAGTGGATCATGTGGATACAACCACAGGAATCTCAGCCGAGGAGAGAGGCTACACAGCCAGAAAATTTGTGGATGAGAATGCAAAGCCTGATGACTTCAGAAGACCGGGACATATGTTCCCACTTCAGGCAGTTGCAGGCGGAGTCATAGAGAGAAACGGCCACACAGAGGCTACAGTTGATCTTATGAAGGTTGCAGGACTTAAGCCTTGCGGACTGTGCTGTGAGATCATGAAGGATGACGGAACCATGGCGAGAAAGGATGACCTTGTGGAATTTGCAAAGGTTCATGACCTTAAGATATCGACCATAGAGAAGCTTGTGCAGTACAGAAAAGAGCATGAAGTATTCGTTGAGTGCGTAGCCAAGGCAAAGCTTCCAACAAAGTATGGTGAGTTTACGATCTGTGGATATATCAACAAGCTGAACGGTGAACATCACGTGGCACTCACAATGGGTGATATAGCTGACGGCAAGCCTGTTCTCTGCCGTGTGCACAGCGAGTGCCTCACAGGCGATTGCTTCGGCTCACAGAAGTGTGACTGCGGACAGCAGCTCGATGCGGCCATGAAGGCCATTGCCAAGGAAGGCAGAGGCGTGCTCCTGTACATGAGACAGGAGGGCAGAGGAATCGGCCTTATCAACAAGATCAGGGCATATGCGCTTCAGGATCAGGGGCTTGACACCGTTGAGGCAAACCTCAAGCTTGGTTTCCCTGATGATGCAAGGGATTACACCATAGGAACACAGATACTTGTGGATCTCGGAATCAGACAGATCAGACTCCTCACCAACAACCCACTCAAGGTATACGGCCTTGCAGGCTACAATCTTGAGATCGTGGAGAGAGTTCCTATAGAGATAGAGCCAACCAAGTTTGACGCATTTTATCTCAAGACAAAAAAAGAGAAAATGGGTCATATGTTACACGAAGTCTAATATTTCATAAGAAGGGGCTGGGTAAGCTCCGATATAGAATAAGGAGGATAAATCAGATGAATAAGGTAGAAGGAAAGTTAGTAGCAAATGGAGCAAAGATAGGTATAGTGGCAGCAAGATTTAATGAGTTCATAGTTTCAAAGCTCGTAAGCGGTGCAGAGGATGCACTTCTCCGTCATGATGTAAATGCTGACGACATCACAGTTGCATGGGTTCCGGGAGCATTTGAGATCCCTGTGATCGCAAAGAAGATGGCTGCAAGCGGCAAGTATGACGCTGTTATCTGTCTTGGTGCTGTTATCCGTGGTGCGACAAGCCACTATGATTATGTGTGCAACGAGGTTTCAAAGGGCGTTGCCTCAGTATCACTTGAGACAGGTGTACCTGTAATGTTCGGAGTTGTCACAACAGAGAATATCGAGCAGGCAATCGAGCGTGCAGGAACAAAGGCCGGCAACAAGGGTTATGACTGCGCTATGGGAGCTCTTGAGATGATCGACCTCATGAAGCAGTTGTAATGCAGACTGCAGAAAATGCGATATAATGAAGCATGCTGATGCATGCGCAGGTTATCAAGTGAAAATATAATGCGTACAGAAGATACAGGCACGTGTAGTTATAATACATGTGCCTGTAAATATATGACAGGATGGATATAATATATGAAAAGCACAGACAGGAAGATATTGTTCTTTGATATAGACGGAACGCTTATAACCGAGGACGGAAGGAGATACTTCCCGGACAGCGCAAGGCATGCGCTGGCGCAGGCGAGAGCCAACGGACATCTGGTGTTCATCAACACTGGCAGGGTTTACTGTAATGTCACTGATGAGATCAAGAATGCGGGTTTTGATGGCTTTGTGTGTGGCTGCGGAACATCCATTTACTATGACGGCAAAGAGCTGTTCCACAATGATGTCAGCAGGGATGTGTGCAGGGATATAGCTTATGCATGCCGCAGATATGACATGTTTGGAATGTATGAGCACAGAGACAAGGTGTACGTGGACGGTCAGAACATGGGAAATGAACTCCTTGCAGAGATGGTCAGATACTTCCGGGCAAATGGAATATTTGTTGGGGAGGATGTGGACTCGGATGACTTTGAATTCGACAAGTTCTGCTGCTGGTTCGCGGATGACAATAAAAATGTTCCTGAGTTCCGCGCGTATGTATCACAGCATTTTGACTATATCGACAGAGGTTCAAATTTCTGCGAGATAGTTCCCAAGGGATTCAGTAAGGCGACAGGTATACAGTATCTTCTGGATTATTTTGATATTCCGCTTGAAAATGCATATGCATTTGGTGATGGCAACAATGACGCACCTATGTTATTATATTGTCCGAACAGCATAATCATGGAGAAGGGGCCGGAGGAGCTCAAAAGACAGGTTATGATGGTCACAGACGATGCGGAGAATGATGGAATATATAAGGCTATGGTGAAGCTTGGGATCATAGAGCCGATGGAATAGCTGGTTCATTTTGCCGGTCAATAATTATTAGAGTTGGAGATTTATATGGAAGAACAGGAAGAGAACAAGAAGGTGACGCTGCTCGATCAGTTGTCGATAGCGGTCAGCAGTCCGAAGAATTACAAACAACTGGTTAAGCTGAAGACGGGACGCCTTGTGTGGTTTGTGGTGATCATATCCTTTTTACTGGCATTTATAGAGTTTGGAATAGACGCCATATTCTGGGTTGGCAAGGTCGGAGGTCTGAGGAATCTCATAACAAATAAGATCCCGGCATTCACATATCATGACAATAAGCTCGACATGGAACATGATATGCAGCTTGAGATAGGAAATGCTACTCTGTACATCAACACGGAGAATGCGTCAGTGAACCTTGACTCCATGGAAACGGATGGAGTGTACATCGCCATAGGAAGTGAGAATATAGTCATGGGAATGGTCTCAGATGGCAAGGGCTATGATTACATGGAGACACCGCTCAAATACATGTTCCTGCCGGATGGCTTCAACAATAGCAAGCTGGCGGTACTGACACCGGTATTTTATATGTACATGGTGATCATGTTCATTGCGGTGATGGTGGCATCGGCGGGCAGACAGCTTCTCCTTGCGCTGATATTCAGTATAGCGGGCAATAGACTTGCAAGAATTCTCAACACGGGACTGTCCTACGGCAAGGTATTTACGATATGTGTCTATGCACAGACTCTGGCGGTGTTCATAATGTCGGTCAACACTGCTCTTGGATATCTGTTATCCTCGTTTGTTGTATGGATCATCGCACTTGTCGTGTCCATGGTATTTATGAACAAAGCTATAGGAAGCTATGTGAGTGGAGATATACCGCCGGGAGATGTGTTCTGATAAGGCGGTCATTTGGTTTGAATAGGTGGAGGCATATATGGAGATAGAGAGAAAATACCTTGTACATGAGATACCTGTCGATCTGACAAAATATCAGGTGAAGCACATGGAACAGATGTATGTGTCCGTGAAGCCGGTCATAAGGATCAGGAGAACGGACGACAGACGTGTGCTCACGGTCAAATCCAAGGGACTGCTCAGCAGGCAGGAATTCGAGATGGATCTGGACGAGGATGAATACAGGAATCTCAGATGTAAGGCAGACGGCAATATAATAGAGAAGGACCGGTATATAATACCGCTTTCCGATACAGACGGAACCTGTGGTGACAGTGAAGTGGACAGGGAACTGAAGATCGAGCTGGACGTGTTCGACGGGATATTTGGCGGACTCACCTATGCTGAGGTTGAATTCCCGGAGGAGAAATTTGCAAATACATTTGTGCCGCCAACGTGGTTTGGCAGGGATGTGACTGAGGACGGTATCTATCAGAACAGCGCCCTGAGCGGCATGGACAGACGTGATATAGACAGTTTTGTAAAGAGTGCGAATAAGGAGGAAAAGTGATGAAGGCAAGAGTTTTATTTGCAACAGGTTATGAAGAGGTAGAGGCTCTCACGGTGGTGGATCTCTTGAGGAGAGCCGGAGTTGAGTGCCTGATGGTGTCGGCTGACGATCAGGATACAGTGACAGGAGCGCGCGGCATGGAGGTCACGATGGATGAGAAGTTATCAGAGATCGATGACCAGTGCGATCTTGTAGTTCTTCCTGGAGGTATTCCGGGGGTTCCGAACCTCAAGACAAATTCAAAGGTTCAGGCCATGGTCAAGGCACAGAATGACAGAGGCGGTTATGTGGCTGCTATCTGTGCGGGACCTACAGCACTTGGCGCATTTGGCGTGCTTGCGGACAAGAATGCAACATGTTATCCGGGATGTGAGGATCAGCTCATGGCGAAGCGCCACAGCACGGAGCCGGTAGTGGTGGACGGAAATGTGATCACCAGCAGAGGAGTGGGAACAGCCATAGAATTTGCACTTAAGCTGGTTGAGATACTCATAGACAGACAGACTGCGGACGATCTCGCAGAGAAGATAGTATATAAGAGATAATGAATATAAAAATATCAGTTAGGAGCCTGGTGGAATTCATCTTCCGCAGTGGCGATATAAGTGATAGCAGTAGTGGGACTCTGTCCAGAGAAGCGATGAATGCGGGTAGCAGGATTCACAGGAAGCTTCAGAAAAGGGCAGGGTCTCATTATAATTCAGAGGTGCCGCTCCGGTATACAGAGGAGCTTGGCGGACATCTGATAACTGTGGAGGGCCGGGCTGATGGAATCATAGACAGATGCGGTGGCGAACAGGAAGAGTCCGGGGATATTGACGACGGCTTTGACATGGCAGAGGGGTATGCTGTGGACTTCCATGACAGCGATGTGCTTATAGATGAGATAAAGGGCATATACAGGAACCTCGATGACATGGAGAGCCCGCAGCGCGTCCACGTGGCCCAGGCGATGTGCTATGCGTATATATATTCAAAAGAGAATAATTATAGCTGGATAGATGTAAGGATAAGTTATGTAAACCTTGACAGCGAGAAGGAGAAGTTCTTCAGGCGGAGATATTCATTTGGCTATCTGGAGAAATGGTTCAGCTCAATGATGGCGGAGCTTTGCAAATGGATTGATCTGGTGGAAAAGCATCAGCTCATGAGAAATCAGTCCATCTCGGACATGGAGTTCCCATTTGAGTACAGGAAGGGCCAGAAGGAGATGGCTCTGTATGTGTACAGGGCTATTGAGCAGGAAAAACATCTGTATGTCCAGGCACCAACTGGAATCGGAAAGACCATGGCGGCGGTGTACCCGTCCATAAAATCCATGGTTCAGGGACATGTGTCGAAAATATTCTATCTGACAGCCAAGACCATAGCCCACACTGTGTCGAGAAATGCGGTGGAGCTGCTGGAGGACAGAGGTCTCAGGCTTAAGACTGTAATACTCACGGCAAAAGAGAAGATATGCTGTCAGGAACAGGTGGACTGCAATCCTGCGGTATGTCCGTATGCCGAGGGGCATTTTGACAGGGTAAATGATGCGCTGTACGACGTGGTATTACATGAGACGGTGGTTGACAGAGATGTGGTAATACGGTACGCACAGGCTCACAGGGTGTGTCCGTTTGAGTTGAGCCTTGATGTGAGTCTGTTTGCTGACATGGTGATATGTGACTATAATTATGTCTTTGATCCGAGGGCGAGCCTCAAGAGGTTCTTTGCGGCGGAGGGCGGTAAGCCGGGAGATTATGTATTCCTTGTGGATGAGGCGCACAACCTTGTGGACAGGGCTTCGTCCATGTACAGTGCGGAGATTGTGAAGGAGGACTTTCTGGAGCTCAAGAAGCTCACAGCCCAGTATGGCGGCCGTATGGCAAGACATATAGGAAGCTGCAACAGAGAGCTGCTTACGATGAAGAAGGAGGTTCCTGAGGGGGGATACAGGGTGCTCTCGAGCATAGCACCTCTTCACCTGAAATTGCTCAGCCTCCATGAAGCAATACAGCTCTTTCTGGAGGAGCACAGGCAGATCCCGGAGAGAAAGGAAGTCCTGAACTTTTATTTTAATCTCACTTCATTTCTGAACATTGCGGAGATGATGGATGAGAATTATGTCGTGTATGACGAGATAAGGGATGACGGAAGATTTGTGGTGAGACTGTACTGCGTCAAGCCTGCAGTTAACATAAGAAACTGCTTGGACAAAGGGCTTGCCACGGTGTTTTTCTCGGCTACGATACTTCCTGTCAGATATTATATGGAGATGCTGTCGGACTGCCCGGAGGACAGGGCAATATACATCCCGTCTCCATTTTCTGCGGAGAACAGGAAGATAATGATAGCAAATGATGTCACGACCAGATACACGAACCGTAATGAGGCGATGTACAGGAACATTTACAGCTATATAGAGCGCGTGATAAGTGCGAGACCGGGCAACTATATGGTGTTCTTTCCATCGTATGCCATGCTGGAGAAGGTGCATGTGCTCACTGAAGAGCTTCCAGAGTCTCTTGGGGTGGAAGTTATAGCCCAGGAACAATACATGACGGAGAGCGACAGAGAGAGCTTTCTGAGGGCATTTGAGGAGAAGGACAATGTGCTGGCACTGTGTATCATGGGCGGAATATTCTCCGAGGGAATCGATCTGACTGGTGACAGGCTGATAGGAGCAATAATAGTCGGACCCGGTCTTCCCCAGGTGTGCACGGAGAGAAAGCTGATGATGGATTACTTCGACAGCAGAACCGCGGCGGACAAAAAAGAGGCTGCATCCGACAGGAATGGATTCAGATATGCGTACCAGTACCCGGGAATAAACAAGGTATTTCAGGCTGCCGGAAGAGTCATACGGACGGAGACGGATCAGGGGATAATACTTCTGATAGACGAGAGATTTGCCACCAGGCGTTACACGGAGCTGTTTCCTGTGGAATGGAATGACAGCGTGATATGCAACATGCAAAATGTGGACGGGATCCTTGAACAGTTCTGGGATTATAAAAGTAAAGAGATTTAAATATACAAAAGCATAATACAGTGCTATAATGGACACCTGATGAAGCCGGAGCGGCGGTAAAGCCCGGTTGTATATATTTTATCAATATGAAAAAAGGGGATAGTGATGGTAGATATAACAGTAAAAAATATTCTGGAAGCTACAGGAGGCGTACTCCTCTGCGGAGATGAGAACACTGTTCTCACTGACATCTGTATAAACTCTAAGGAGGCCAAGGAGGGCGATCTGTTCGTGCCGATCATAGGAACAAGAACCGACGGACACAGATTTATAGAATCAGCACTTCAGACTGCAGCAGCCACACTCACATCGGAGCATGACAATGTTGTGGTGTCGGACAAGGCGTATATCAGGGTGGATGATACTGTTAAGGCATTGCAGGCCATTGGAAAGTATATAAGGAACAGATACGATATGCCTGTTGTGGCGGTTACAGGAAGCGTGGGCAAGACCACGACAAGAGAGATGATCACAGCGGCTGTCAGTGCTGGAATGAAGTGCTTCCACACAGAGGGCAATTATAATTCGGTGTACGGCGAGCCTATCACGGTGTCAAGGATGACAGACGAGTACGATGCGGCTGTTCTTGAGCTTGGAATCGGCGAGCCGGGTGAGATGGACATCCTCACTGATATAGCTCAGCCGGATATATGCGTTATAACGACCATAGGCGTTGCACATATAGAATATATGGGTTCACTGGAGAACACCCGCAAGGAGAAGCTCAGCATCATCAATGGCATGGGCGAGAATGGAACACTGTATATCAACGGTGATGATCCTATGCTGTATGCGGTCAAGGATGAGATACCATGTAAGGTATACACATATGGCTGCGGCGAGGGCATGGACTTCAGAGCGACTAACATCCGCATGGAGGATGGATATTCTGTATACGATATGGTACATGGGGATGACGTTGTAACTGTCAAGGTAGGAGTGATGGGACTGCACAACGTGCGCAATTCATTGGTGGCCATGGCTGTGTCGCATCAGCTTGGAGTTCCATATGAGAAGTCGTCGAAGGCATTTGAGAATTTCAGAGGCCTCAGACAGAAGGTCATCAAGCTTCCTGGCAAATACACGATCATAGACGATACATACAATGCAAGCCCTGATTCCATGAAGGCCAGCACCGATGTCCTCTGTGACATGAAGTGCGAGGGCAAGAAGTATATCGTGCTCGGCGATATGCTTGAGCTCGGAGAGAAGAGCGATGAGTACCACTATGAAGTCGGAGAGTATCTCAGAGATAAGAAGATAGATGAGGTCATAGTCATCGGAGAGCATGCCCAGAAGATCAAGGAAGCTCTGGATGCCTGTGATACGAAGTATGCCAAGACTGTGTCATTCACTGACACGGAGGAGATCGCGATATACCTTATGGCGCTCATGAAGCCTGAGGATATAGTGCTTTTGAAGGGATCAAACGGAATGAAATTGAGTGAAGTGGTTAATATTCTCACGAATTAGTGTGCGTATTTGTACAAAATGACAAAAGCGGTCACGGATTTACAACGATCTGTGACCGCCTTTTTGTGTAAAGTGTTGCCATTTATTGTAAATCAATTCCCAAAACGATACAAAAGGGAGAAAAGAATTTGGTTATATTGAAAAAATATAAAAAATGGAGTAATATCAACCTAGCTTGAAAATAAATACATAAGATTACATAGATACTTTTTATTTGGGAGGAAAGAATCATGGCTACAGCAAAGAAGGCAGATGAGACAAAGAAGGTAACAAAGGCAACACCTGCAGCAGCACTTGCTAAGGTTGAGGCAGTTAAGAAAGAGGAAGCTGCAAAGAAGACAGCAGCTACAGAGACAAAGGCAGCACCTGCAAAGAAGGCAGCTCCAGTTAAGGAAGAGCCAAAGGCAGCACCTGCAAAGAAAACAGCACCAGCTAAGAAGGAAGAGACAAAGGCAGCAGCACCTGCAAAGAAGGCTCCAGCAAAGAAGGCAGCTCCAGCTAAGACAACAGAGAATGTATTTGTTGAGTTCGCTGGCGGTCAGATCGAGATGGCAGCAATCGTTGCTAAGGTGAAGGAAGTTATTGGCAATAAGACAGTTAAGGAATTGAACGTATACTACCAGCCAGAAACAGGCATGGTATATTATACAGCTGATGGAGAATCAGGTTCTTACAGTCTTTAATCTATAGATGTTTGTTTTAAGACGGATCCCGGTCGTAATGACTGGGATCTTTTTTCTTTGTGCAATATTGTGTTGTATATAAGTGCCTTTCTGTGATAATATGTCATAGGTTAGGACAATCTAACCAATGCTTTTACAGGGGGTAAGAGATGACAATACACGAGTATGGAGACAGGAAGAATCCGCATATACTGCTTATACATGGCATGTGGATGTGAATATATTAAAAAGCCTGTGATATGAACTTTGATTCATACCACAGGCTTTTTGCTTGCAGATAATACTATATATTATGAATTACTTTGTTGTCAGGAAATCTGCGTATGCTGTAGGAAGACCATGCTCTGTAGGATCAAGTCCCTTGATCTCTTCCTCCTCAGATACTCTAAGTCCCATAGTCTTCTTGATGATCAGGAATACGATGGTGATCGTAACTGCTGTCCATGCTGCAACTGCTGCAAATCCAAGTAACTGGATGAGAAGTGGATGAATGCCACCGCCGTAGAACAGACCGTTTAATGTATCATTTCCAGGAACAGTTGTTGTGGAGAAGAGACCTACAGCGATTGTTCCCCAGATACCATTTACACCATGTACGGCTACGGCACCGACAGGATCGTCAACATGTAATGCGTGGTCACAGAGCCATACTCCGAATACTACGAGAAGTCCGGCAACGATACCGATGATAGCTGAGCCGAAAGCATCGACTGTATCACAAGGAGCTGTGATGGCAACGAGACCAGCGAGTGAAGCGTTGAGACACATTGACACATCAGGCTTGCCATATTTGAGCCATGTAAATATCATACATGAAACTGTTGCAAGTGCAGGTGCGATAGTAGTAGTGAGGAAGATAGAACCTAACTGCTCAACAGATGTTGCGGCTGCACCATTGAATCCGTACCAGCCGAACCACAGGATGAATACACCGAGTGCGCCGAGTGGAAGGTTATGACCTGGGAAGGTGTGAACCTTTACTACTTTGCCATTCTCATCCTTATTGAACTTTCCGATACGAGGTCCAAGTAATGCGGCACCAATCAGTGCTGAGATTCCACCTACCATATGGATGGCACATGAACCGGCAAAATCATGGAAGCCAAGTTTTACAAGCCAGCCACCTGGATTCCAGATCCAGTGAGCCTCAATAGGATATATCAGCAGTGAGATGATAGCTGAGTATACACAATATGCAGAGAACTTTGTTCTCTCTGCCATAGCTCCTGACACGATGGTTGCTGCTGTTGCACAGAACACAAGGTTGAATACGAAGCTTGACCAGTCATAGTTTTCAAAGTGAAGGAACAAATCCCATGATGGTTTTCCGATGAAACCTCCGAGTGCCCAGTCACTGCTGCCGAGCAGAAGTGATGAACCGAGGATCATGAATGAAACTGTACCGAGACAGAAATCCATGAGATTCTTCATTATAATGTTTCCGGCATTCTTGGCTCTTGTGAAACCGGCCTCAACCATTGCAAATCCGGCCTGCATCCAGAATACCAGTGCGGCTCCGACAAGGAACCATACTCCAAATACAATTGTGCTTACGTCTTCCATAATCATTCCTCCTTTTAATACATTGTAGTTGTGGAAGTGATCAGATAATAAAAAAAGATGCGTCCCGCCAGGTATGCTCCTGACAAAACACATCTTTGTGCACATTATATCTGATCGTACGTCACTGAGATATGACTGATAATAAGTATCTCAGTGCCACACCTCAATTACTAACTTGGGTTGAGTATAGTATTGAGATATGGTAAAATATTGAAAAAATCGGACGTGGAACGATAAACCTTATTATATTTTGCGCGGACTTAATATAATAAAGCAAAGATACGGTAAAGATAAATAAAGTTATGCGGAGATGGCGTATGGATAGTCAGCTTTTATTGAATGTTAATTTTTGCAGTGAAGTACATACTAATTTAATAGAAAAGAATGAGAAGTCTGTGTATGTGAGAGCTGGTTACAGCTTGGGTGGGCTGAGAATAGTGCCACAGGAGAATGCTGGGATATGTGTGATATGTATGGATGGACACATCAAAAGGGTGTATCCGGGTGAACTGGAGGCGGCTGTTTGCATTGAGGAGAGTTGCAGCTTCATATCTGTGGAGCAGGATCTTGGATTTGGCAGGGAGACTCTGGATACCCAAGATATGCGTCTGCTTGAAAAACTGCTGACGGCTGATCATGCATTTACAGGAAATGGTGCAGAAGATCCGATAGAGAGTGCGACAGAGGAGATCACGGAGCATATAGAGAAATGCGGATCGTTGTGGCAGAGGAATGGCATGGCTGATTCGGACATCGTGAAACAGGCGGATGTCATATATGCGGCAAAAGGGAAGATAAGCATATTAGAGCTTGCTGAGCAGATGGGATGCACCGTTAGACATGTGCATAGGAGATTTGTGGAGGAGCTGGGGGTCAGCCCCAAGAGGTTTGCCCGCATCGTGAGGATCAGGGAGACTGTGAGAAAAATGCTGGAGCATCCGGGCGGACATGTCACGGATTATATGGATGACATGGGATATTCTGACCAGGCGCATTTCCAGAGAGAGTTTAAGTGGTATACAGGGATGACCCCGGGGAGTCTGCTGAAGATACTGGGAGACAGAGCTGAACGATAAAAAACAGGCAGTGGACAAATGCCACTGCCTGCCAATTTAGAAAAAGGAATGATACTGGATACCTGTGCTTATTAGAGCGCTGTCTCTCCACGCTCGCCTGTACGGATACGAACGACATCTGCCACATCATATACGAAGATCTTACCATCACCGATCTTACCTGTGGATATTCTCTCGCAAACCTTGAAAATGATCTTGTCCGCAACATCGTCTGCTGCTATGGTCTCGATCTTTACCTTTGGAATAAGGTTTACAACATATTCGCTTCCTCTGTAAGTTGTCTTATATCCCTTCTGATTACCGTAACCCATGATGTTTGATACCATGGCACCTGTTGATTCACACTCATCAAGTATTGACTTTACATCATCAAGCTTTTCTGAACGAACTACGATTTCAAGTTTCTTCATAATTACAGTCCTCCTTTTACCCGTTGGATTTATTTTTTATGATTATAGCATAGCGAAAAATCCAATTCCATAGCACTTCGCAAATGCCGAAATTTTAAAACGATTCGAAAGATGCCAGCGGTAAAATAATACAAAAAACAGACAAATGACTTAATAATATTAAGGACAGAAGCGGGGCGGCGCTGCGTGCCAGCGGTTAATTTACAGTAATTTCATATTTGCAGGTGTTGGTAAATGTGGTATATGTGTGTTATTATATTTCTGACTGAGACTATATGTATAATCAGGAAAGGAAAATGAGATATGGCAGAGAATTATGATGATATAGATAAGAAGACACCGGATACGGTGGATACCGATGGACATGCATCGGATGATAAGGACAACGATGACGACTACGAGAAATACTGCTACCTGTGCAGGAGACCGGAGAGCGTGGCCGGCAAGCTGATACATATGCCTGGAGATATAAATATATGTGCAGACTGCATGCAGAGATCATTTGACAGCTTCAACAATTCCGGGTTTGGCAACATGCCGGGGCTTGGCAATATGCAGTTCATAGATCTGACAAATATGCCATTTGGCAATATAGATATGTCCAAGTTCAAGGCACAGAATGACGTGCCAAAGTCACAGAAAGTCAAGAAGAAGGCGCCAAAGGAAAAGAAGCAGGAGGAAGAACTCACGCTTAAGACAATTCCGGCTCCTCATAAGATCAAGGCTATGCTGGACGAGTATGTTGTGGGACAGGAATATGCCAAGAAGGTTATATCCGTGGCTGTATACAATCATTATAAGAGGGTTCTCACAGATTCCATGGATGATATAGAGATAGAGAAATCCAACATGCTGATGGTGGGACCTACAGGCTGTGGTAAGACATATATAGTCAAGACCATAGCAAGACTTCTCAAGGTGCCTCTCGCAATAACTGATGCGACAACTCTTACAGAGGCCGGTTATATAGGCGATGATGTAGAGAGCGTTCTGTCAAAGCTTCTCGCCGCCGCCGACAATGATGTGGAGAAGGCAGAGAGAGGAATCGTGTTCATAGATGAGATAGACAAGATCGCCAAGAAGCAGAACAGCAACAGCAGGGATGTGAGCGGTGAATCCGTACAGCAGGGACTGCTGAAGCTCCTCGAGGGCGCGGATGTTGAGGTACCTGTGGGATCGGGCAGCAAGAATGCTATGGTTCCCATGACGACCATCAATACAAGAAACATACTGTTTATATGTGGTGGAGCATTCCCTGATATAGAGGAGATTATAAAGCAGAGAATAAGCAGGCAGGCGTCCATGGGCTTCAAGGCTGAACTCAAGGACAAATATGATGATGATCCGAATCTGCTGAGACAGGTTACAACCGAGGATCTCCGTGAGTTTGGCATGATACCTGAGTTCCTTGGAAGACTTCCGGTACTCTTCACACTTGATGCGTTGGATAAGAATATGTACGTGAGCATACTCAAGGAGCCTAAGAATGCGATATTAAAGCAGTATAAGAAGCTCCTTGCACTGGATGAGGTGGATCTTAGATTTGACGATTCGGCATACGAGGCGATAGCCGAGGAGGCGATCAAGAGGAAGACGGGAGCCAGAGCTCTACGTGCCATCATAGAGAAATTCATGCTGGATATCATGTACCAGATCCCAAGGGATGACACCATAGGAAGGGTGACAATCACAGGTGATTATATAAAGGGCAAGGGAAGCCCTATCATAGAACTGCGCGGAACACCGGCACTTGAGGAGGCAAGCGCAACTCAGATCGATAAGCAGGACTGAACAGATCTGTAATGACAATAATGCGATAACAGGGAAATGCTACTTGATAATATTTTATCAATATGCTAGAATATCACCGTTCATTAAGGGAGTAGTCAGCGCAGAGCTTGCGTTGTGATATCAACATAATGATTGGCAGCCATCGGTCGATGATGGCGTGAATCTGGTATTACTGTAGATGATGAGACTTTCTGGACAGCTTTTAGCTGCCCGGGAGGTCTCTTTTTATATGTGTCTGTGACTGCATCCGTCAAATCTATATCAAGGAGAAAAATTATGAGTATTGCAGAGTTATTCCTGTTGGCAGTTGGTCTTTCAATGGATGCATTTGCCGTGTCTATCTGTAAGGGGTTGTCCCTGCGCAACATCAAGGTGAAGCACATGCTTATCGCAGGTGCGTGGTTTGGAGGATTTCAGGCACTTATGCCGACGGTAGGATATGTCCTCGGAAGCTTTTTTGCAGATCTGGTAAGCAAATGGTCACACTGGATCGCATTTGTGCTCCTCCTGTTCATCGGCGGAAGTATGATCAAGGAGTCGTTTGGCGAGGAAGAGGAAGTAGATGCAGATATGAGCTTTAAGGTCATGTTCCTTCTGGCGGTTGCAACCAGCATAGACGCACTGGCGGTTGGAGTGTCATTTGCATTCCTCAAGCTGTCCACTCTGTATATCATACTTGCGGTATTATTCATAGGATGTATCACATTCATATGTTCAGCGGTCGGAGTGAAGATCGGAAGTATATTCGGAACAAAGTACAAGTCAAAGGCTGAGCTTGCCGGAGGTATCATACTTATACTCATAGGAGTAAAGGTTGTTCTGGACGGACTCGGTATATTGTAACCTTAACATAAAATAAATGGACAATAGTATGGTTTATGGCATACAATGTGTAGATAGGTTATGTGAAGGGAAAATATATTAAGTAAGGAGTAGATGTATGACCAGATTCAAAAAGAATATGAGAAGATTTGTCGTGGCTGCTGTTGTCGGAGCCATGGCCATGTCGATGACTGCATGTACTTCTCATATGTTTGATGAGAAGACTATCACAGGAACAATAAAGGATAATGCGGACGACTACACAAAGGTGCAGAAGGAGTTCGAGGAATATCTGCACGATGAGTATGTGGACAGTGTGACATCGGACACACTCTCGTACAACTATGAGATAAAGGATGGGGATGCCCTTGGTATTCCTGAGCCGGAGGTATCTCTGGGCGATTCGGATATGAGCGATGAGGGAATCAAAAAACGTAAGGCTGAGTTTGATGAGTCCTTTGACAAGCTCAAGTCATTTGACAGGGACGATCTCACGGAGAGCCAGCAGCTCACATACGATATACTTAATCAGTATCTGGAGACGGAGTCAGAGGGTTATCTGAACATATACCTCAGCGAGCCGTTCTCACCTATGAAGGGACTGCAGTCGAATATATCCACATATTTCACAGACTACCGTTTTGACGACAAGGGTGATGTGGAGAGATATCTCCAGGTGCTTGGAATGGTAAGGGATTATTTTGATGACAATCTAGAGTTTGAGAAGACAAAGTCCGAGAAGGGATATTTTATGAGTGATTCCGTGTGCGATAAGGTCATCGAGCAGTGCGAAGACTTCATCAAGGACAAGGACAATCACTTCATGATACAGGTGTTCAACGATAACATCGAGGCGCTGGACTTCCTGACTGCGGACGAGATAGCGGACTTTGAGGAACAGAATAAGAAGGCCGTTGCGGAAAGTCTTATACCTGCATATGAGGATGTTATAGATGTGCTGTCATCGCTCAAGGGAACCGGTAAGAACCAGGGCGGTGTGTGTGGCTATGAAGGTGGTAAAGAGTATTACGCTTACCTTTTGAAGGACGCTGCGGGAACTGATAAGACACCTGAGGAAGTGGCACAGATGCTGGATGACAACCTGTCAGATCTCATGACAGATCTGTATTCCATAGCCATGACACAGTACGATTCATATGAATATTTTGTGGAGCACTACGATGACCTCTTTGGAGACAGTGACTCAAAGGAGCCTTCAGAAATAATAGATATACTCATGAATACAGCCACCAAGAACTACCCAGACTTTGGAGAGATAAAGTATCAGGCGAAGAAGCTTGATAAGAGCCTTGAGGATATTCAGGAGAATACGCTGGCATACTATATGTCACCTGCGATCGATGACCAGGACAACAACCTTATCAGGGTAAATGGCAAACATACGGATGGTATGTGGACCACACTTGCCCATGAGGGATATCCGGGACACATGCTGCAGAATGCATACTACATGTCAACAGATCCTGAACCGGTACGTACCATATTAAGCTTCCTTGGATACAAGGAGGGCTGGGCAATGTATGCGTGCTATGATGCCATAAACTATTACACATTTGATGGGGCATCTGATTCGGACACCGTTGCAAAACTGTACAGGTTAAACGATGAGATCAATTATCTCATAAGTGGAAGGATCGATATAGGAATCAACTATGAGGGCTGGTCACTGCAGGAAGCAAAAGATTACCTGAATGAAAAGGGATTCAACGGCGATGCTGCCGACGATCTGTATACTACCATGATAGGTGATCCTGCCGTATACCAGAGTTATTCAACAGGCTTCTATGAGATGAAGGAGATCAGGGATTATGCTGAGGAACAGCTTGGATCAAAGTTTGACCTGAAGGAGTTCAATACAGTCGTTCTCGAGACAGGTCCATGCCAGTTCAATATCCTGAAGCAGCAGGTTCAGAAGTATATTGATACAAAACAATAAAATAGAATATAGCCGGTACATATAATGGACAGATGGAGACATACCGCAGCCGGAGAAATTTCCGTGCTGCGGTATTTTTGTGTAAAGATTCGGAATTTGCTGCATATACTATATAGATTGCCCCTGGAGGGATGTGCGGTGATATCAGATGCTGTTTACTCAGAGGATTATGTGGAATATATAATAGAATACAACGGAGACAGGGAAGTTCTGATGGATCTGTATCAGCCATACGGGCTCAACATAATAGACGACAGATATGCGGTGGCATATCAGCCGTTTCCGGCCGGGTATATGGAGAGTTTTTCAAGGCTTGAGTACAATCTTTTCCCCAAAGTGTACGGCCTGATGGACGATGTGGGGGCTCTTGAGGCTATAGGGGTTATCAATATCCAGCAGGAAAATATACTCGGACTCACCGGAAAGGGGATACTGCTTGGCATCGTCGATACGGGGATCGATATATTTGGCAGTTCATTTGTGCGGGATGGGGGTAAGACAAAGATACTTGCGGCGTGGGATCAGACAGTGGAGGAGGCTGACAACGCATCATACGGCTACGGCAGGGAGTATAGCACGGAGGAGATACAGGCTGCTGTGGATGAGAGACAAAGGATATTGACGGATACCACCGGGCATGGAAGCTTCTGCGCGGGAACGGCTGTGAGTGTGGCTCCGTCGGCAGACCTGGTGGTGGTGAAGTTAAAGCAGGCAAAGGAGAATCTCCGCAGTTTTTATGGTATTCCATCGGATGCAAATGCGTACAGTGAGGTTGACATAATGACAGCGATAGCATATCTGCTTGAGCAGCAGAAAAAGCTGCGCATGCCTATGAGCATACTCGTGACGCTTGGGACCAACAGTGGAAGCCATACGGGGGCGGGAGCGCTGGACAAATATATAAACAACATAGGAGATCTTCAGGGGTTTGCGGTATCTGCTGCCGGTGGCAACGAGGGGAGAGCAGGACATCATTATTCCGGGATCGTCACAGGGGCATATGATGTCGTTGAGATCGATGTGGCAGATCACAACAGCTTTACACTTGAGATATGGGGTAAGTCCACCAATACCTACTCGGTGGCCATAGAGATTCCCGGCGGGGAATTTATAGAGAGGATATCGCCGAGGTATGACAGGAGCTCGATCATCCGTCCGATATTTGGAGGTGGGATGATATATGTCGACTATTTTCTCGTAGAGGATTCTGCTGGGCAGGAGCTCATCATGCTCAGATTTATAACCCCGGCAAATGGTATATGGCGGATAAGGGTGTACGGTGTTGGAACCACGGAGCTCAGCTTTAACGCGTGGCTGCCCATAAGCAGCTTTGTATCCCCGGGGACGAGATTTGTGTCAAGTGATCCGGGAGTGACCATAACCAGCCCGGCGGTGGCGGAGACTGCGATATGCACTTGCGCATATGATCACTCAAATGGTAATCTGTATATCGACAACAGCAGAGGCTATACGGCGGACGGCAGGGTGAAACCGGATCTTCTCGCTCCTGGAGTGAATATAAGGGGAGAAGGAGCCAGCGGGGAGACGGTTATAAGAAGCGGCACCTCAGTGGCGGCTTCGTACACTGCGGGCTGCAGTGCCATCATGCTTGAGTGGTCGTATGGGAGAAAGATGATAAGGAATATAAACGGCAACCAGATAAGGGGCTACCTGATAAGGGGAGCGGTGAGACCGGGAAGTTCGGGCGGGCTTTTGGAGATTAGGCAGTATCCGAATCCCGAGTGGGGATATGGCCTGCTGAACATTTACAATACATTTGAAAGTCTCAGGAATGTGTGAGGATAAGTTATGGGAAGAACATGCAGAGAAGAGCTGGCGAGCGGCGGTACGCTAATAATAAGTGAGAATGACTTCAGGATAGAGTATTTCTTCCCGGGGCCGGATGGACGCTATGGTGGAGTGAGGGTCAATATTCCGGGAAGGAAAGTTGAGACCTATATGAGGGCATGGCAGAAGAATTATGAAAGGTACGAAGAGCTTCAGAAGGCGGCGGGGGCAAGTGTGGTGAAGAGACCGGCTGCGATGAGAGGTGAGTGCGGAATGACGATACGGACCGGTTTCATGGACGGAGTATACCTGAAGGGAAGCCACATGAGAGTGACGGAAAGGGTGCAGCTCGACATGATAATCCGGGATTATGGATACGCTCTGGACAGATGGAAGAAGTCCGGGCAAATGCCTGAAAGTAGTGATTGTTAGTCTGCGTGATACTGTGCTATAATGCATCTGTGTGGTCAGAAACGGGAGGAGTATGACATGCATTAATTCACACTATTTATAAGAACGGAGGATAATATAATATGTATATAACATGTCTTGATTTAGAGGGAGTACTGGTGCCTGAGATTTGGATCGCATTTGCGGAGGCAAGCGGAATACCTGAGCTTAAGAGAACAACAAGGGATGAGCCTGACTACGATAAGCTCATGAACTGGAGACTTGGTATACTTAAGGAGCACGGACTTGGACTCAAGGAGATACAGGAGACTATAGCAAAGATAGATCCTATCCCTGGAGCAAAGGAGTTTCTGGATGAGCTGAGATCCATAGGACAGGTGATAATCATAAGCGATACATTTTCACAGTTTGCAGGCCCTCTCATGAAGAAGCTCGGTTACCCTACAATATTCTGTAATGAGCTGATCGTTGCAGATGACGGTGAGATCACAGGCTTCAAGATGAGATGCCCACAGTCGAAGCTCACAACAGTCAAGGCTCTGCAGTCAATCGGCTACGACACTATAGCAAGCGGTGACAGCCACAACGATCTGGGAATGATCTATGCGAGCAAGGCAGGCTTCCTGTTCAAGAGCACAGATCAGATCAAGGCGGACAATCCTGATCTTGAGGCATTTGAGACATACGATGAGCTTCTTGCGGCCATCAAGAAGGCAATGGACTAGTTGGAGATACAGATATGAAGTACAAGAGTGTAGATGAGATCGAGACGCTCTCTTTCAGGGATGCGACTCTGATCAGATGCATATATTCGGAGAAGCAGGGAATCCTGGAATTTGAATTTGACGGCGCGGTAGTCAGAGAGGACAACTCTGCAAATGAGCTCTATACTGACAGATATGCCAGTGATATGCAGGTCAGATTCACTGAGCCTGAGATCGAGGCACTTCTGCTAGAGGGTCATAAGTATTACGATGCGAACGATGTCCTCCAGGAGTCAGTACCGGATAAGCCTGTGGACAGGGCGGACTATGAGGATGTGCTGAAGAGCTTTGAGGGCAAGGTTGTATTTTATTCGGGTCAGCCAAAGGAGATGCTCAAGTCTTCGGAGAATGCTGACAGAAAATGCTATCAGATGATAATAGATGTGGATGAGGAATCCTATGTTCTGAGTTTTTACTATGATAAGGTGATCGCACAGTGGGAGCACTTTATGAACAAGGTGATGAACTAGCCTGACGGTTCGGCAGGGATCAGGAAAGGAAGATGCGGCAGATGGCAAAGAGGATACGCCGGTATATAGCATATATTGATGAGCTTTTAAAGAGGAATGATGTGGACTTTGCACGGGAGGCAGAGAGACATCTCACGCAGGTAGGATTTTTCATGCATGAGAGACTTATCCACCTCATAGTGCTGGTATTGTTTGCCGTATTGACGGTTGCAACATGTATAACATTTGTAGTGACGGACAATATATCGCTGCTGATACTTGCACTTGCATTCATGGTGCTGCTTGTTCCATACATAATGCACTATCATCTTCTTGAGAACAGTGTCCAGTATATGTATGAGCAATACGACAGAATGCTCGAGAAGGCGGGCATAGATGCGTTTGTAAACAGATGATTGGTGAAAGGCGGTAAAGCATATATGTTCAATTTCGTTATGGGTATCGTGATGATCGGAATAGGCGCAATAAGTGTGGCTCATGCATTTTTTTCAAAAAATATGGCGGGCTTCATATTCTTCGGCATACTGATGATCGGATTCGGAATAGTGGAGCTGGTCAGATCCAGGGGCGTAAAGGCCAGAAAGAAGGCTGCCAGAGACAGAGAGTTTGACATGTACAATCTCATTGCGTCGGAGATGGGAGTCAAGATCAATCCGCTCACAGGAGAGATGCTGAGCTCAGACAAGAAGGGTGAAGACGAACCAGTGACTGTTACTGAAGCTGATGATGCAGCGGATGTGGCAGAATAAGAACATAGAATAAAGCGGCATGGAGGTTTTCAGATACCTCCGTGCCGCTTGTTTTTTCATGCGGGATATTTCATCTATTTATAATCAGAGAAATCATACTCTGCAAATGTCTTCCCGTGCTCATCGGATCTGTACACCTTGCCATCGCTGGAGTCGATATAGAAATCACCGACCTTGGTGTCGCCCTCTTTATTGTTGTCGTGGAGCTCGATGTGGTAGCCTGTTTTTCCACCGGAAAATTCTGTGAGATCCTTGTCACTGTTGGCAACCTCGAATCTTCCGTCACCTGCGGGAAGCTGATCCATGAACCAGTCCTGGGCATCATCGAATGAACCGAAGATGCCTGACACGGTGTTTCCCACGCCGTCAGCGACATCCTTTACACCGTCGGCCACGCCGTCAGCGACATCCTTTACAGCGTCGGCTGCTCCGCCTACAACGCCTTTGTCAGATGAGTCGGTGCTGTTTTCCTCAGAGCTGTTACCATTCTGAGCCTCAGATGTTGTCTGGGTGCTGGCTGCTGAAGATGAGCCAGTGCTTGAAGCACCGTTTGAATTGCCACAACCACAGAAGAGGATCATGGTGAGTGTCATACACGTCACAAGTAAAAAGTATTTTTTCATTGTACATGTTCTCCTTTTTTTAATATTTGCTATTTATATTCTCCGTATATCTGAGAAATATTCATGGCATAAAAAATAGACACATAATTAAAAATAAAAAATAATATAATAGAAAAAATGCTATAGGCGGCGAGGATCATTTGAAAAAAATTGACAATGTGCAGGAGGTGACTGACAGATGGCAGTATATTATGCTGGCGGTTGCCATATTTCTTGCCATAATTTTCTGTTGTTATTACATAATCAGCCAGTCGAGGTGGGGCTTTTATACTGCCGGAGGGCCGGTCAGGCAGCAGGCAAATGTCCTGGGGGCGGATGAGAGCACACCATCGGAGGTGGATGGGGCAAATGATACCGGGGAGATGCAGCCGGAGAAGGATGAAACGGAGTCTGATGCGGAGCCGGAGATAACGAAGAGGGCGTATCTCACATTTGACGATGGGCCATCCGGGAACACAGTGGAGATACTGGATATCCTTGATAAATACGATGTGAAGGCGACATTTTTTGTCGTGGGGCGCGACAAGAGCTATTATGATGCCTACCGGGATATAGTGGATAGGGGACATACACTGGGGCTTCATTCGTACACCCATGATTACGATAAAATATATGGAAGCCTTGCTGATTTCTCCGAAGATATTGAGGAATTGCGAAATTTATTGTATGATGTAACAGGTGTAAATTGTGTATATTACAGATTCCCGGGCGGCAGTTCAAATACGGTATCCAGAGTGGATATGAACACCCTGATAGACTATGTGAATGCCGAGGGGCTTATATATTATGATTGGAATGCGCTGAACAATGATGCCGTGTGTGGCAGCTACACGCCGGAGCAGCTTGTCGACAATATCATGAAGGATGCACTGCAGCACGACGATGTGGTCATATTGATGCATGATCTTGAGTCGAGGCACACCACGGTGGAATCACTGCCGATGCTCATTGAAAGACTCCGGGATGATGGGTATGAGCTGCTGCCTATAGATGAGAATGCACCACTTATCAGGCACAGATGAGAAGGGACGGATATATGCCATGACTTATGAAGAGGCAAGAAGTTATATAGAATATACGGACACCATGGGAAGCGTTCTGGGGCTTGACAGTATAAAGGAGCTGCTGAGAAGGCTGGGCGATCCGCAGGACGCAGTCCCGGTTATACATATAGCAGGAACAAATGGCAAAGGTTCGATATGCGCATTTCTGGACGAGATACTTGAGAGTGCAGGATACAGTGTGGGAAGATATATATCTCCGACGATATTTACATATCTTGAGAGATTTCAGATAGATAAGGAATATATGTCTGAGGAGGATTTTGCCGTATATCTTGAGACGGTGAAAGATGCAGCGGATGACATGGTGTCGGACGGCTGGGGAAGACCCACATCGTTTGAGACGGAGACAGCGGTGGCGTTCTGTTATTTCTGCGACAAAAAGGTCGATTTCCTGTTGCTTGAGACCGGAATGGGAGGCCTGGAGGATGCCACAAATGTGTGTAGCCACCCGGTCTGTACGATAATAGCAAGTATAAGCATGGATCACATGCATTTCCTCGGGAATACCCTGAGGGATATATACAGACAGAAGCTTGGAATATTGAAAAAGAACTGCCCATGTGTGGCGTACCCGCTTGCCTCAGAGCTTGAGGATATGTGGGATATGGCATGTGAGCAGAATAATATATCGGACTTGGCGGTACTTATCAGGGAGAAGGATATAGAGATATGCAGAGAGTCAGTAGGTGGAAGTGAATATATATATGACGGACAGAGATACGAACTTCAGGTTCCGGGCATATATCAGATATATAACAGTGCCACAGCGGCTGCGACCGCACATGTTCTCATGAGGCTTGGATATGAGCTGACTGAGGATGACATAAGGAGAGGACTTAAAGCGACGTTCTGGAAGGGAAGATTCCAGAAGCTTATGGACAAACCTCTCTTGTATGTGGATGGCGCACACAATCCGGGAGGCTGGAGAGCACTTAGACAGAACATAGATGAGTATTTTGCCGGAAGAGACCTCATATATATATGTGGGGTGTTCAAGGACAAAGACTATGAGCAGATGCTCAGGATCATGATGCCGGGGGCTTCTGCGTTCATAGCAGTTGAGCCGGATAACCCGAGAGCACTTTCAAGGCATGAGCTGAAAAGGCTGGCAGGGACATATATAGATGAAGTCTATGAGCAGGAAGATGTGGACGATGCCGTGAGGCTGACGATGACGCTGGCTGATGACAGGCAGGATCCGGTGGTGATTGTATTTGGCTCGCTGTCATTTATTGGGCCGATCATAGACCGTGCGGAACATGGAGGATATATAGAAAGCTGATGCAGACAGAGATGGACAGAGTGGACAGGATCATATACAACGATGAATATAGACGTCTCATGGAGACTGTGCGGAACAAGGAGACCGACAGGATATTCTGCAGGCATGGACTTGAGCACTGCCTGGATGTTGCCAGGATAGCGTATATAATGAATATCGAACAGGGATATGCGATAGACAAGGAGATCATATATGCCGCGGCACTTCTTCACGATGTGGGACGGGCAGATCCTGATGACACCGGCAGGAAGCATCATGAGCTGAGTGTTGAGTATGCGGGCAGGATACTGGAGCAGTGCGGATTTTCCACGCAGGAGAATGAGCAGATATGTGATGCCATAGGCTCACACAATACAGACGGTGCTGAGCGGGAAGGACTGGCATATGTGTTGTATAATGCGGATAAGCTGTCTCGAAACTGTTTTGACTGCAAGGCATCAGACCAGTGTTACTGGCTGGAGAGTGCACGCAATACAGGGATAAAATATTAAGGGAAGTACCAAGGGGTCGCACGTCATGTGCGGATATTTTATATCTGGAGGATAAAAGGATGATAATAGGAAACAAGACATTTGAGAGTGGAAAAGAACCTTATGTGATGGGGATACTGAATGTGACCCCGGATTCATTTTCGGATGGAGGACAGCATAACACCATGGACACAGCTCTGTTTACCACAGAGAAGATGATAACTGAGGGTGCTGTGATAATAGATGTTGGCGGTGAGTCCACAAGACCTGGATATACAAAGATATCGGGTGAGGAGGAGATAGATAGGACCGCACCGATCATAGAGGCGATAAAGAGAGATTTCGACGTGGCAGTATCACTCGACACATACAAGTCTGCGGTGGCTGAGGCGGGTATACATGCAGGTGCAGATCTCATAAACGATATATGGGGACTGAAGTACGATGAGAAGATGGCGGCTGTCATAGCGAAGTACGACAAGGCGTGCTGTCTTATGCACAACAGGGAGAACACAGATTACACAGACTATCTGGCTGATGTTGTATCAGATCTGGATGAGTCGGTTAACATGGCTCTGGCAGCAGGCATAGACAGGGACAAGATCATGGTGGATCCGGGAATAGGATTTGCAAAGGATCTGCATCAGAATCTGCTCCTCATGAACAATCTGGAGCTGCTCCACAAATGGGATCTCCCGATACTCCTCGGAACGTCGAGAAAGTCGATGATAGGACTTACACTTGATCTTCCGGTGACCGAGCGCGAGGAGGGAACAGTTGCCACATCAGTGCTTGGGCTTGTGAAGGGCTGCGATTTCTTCAGAGTACACGATGTGAAGAGCAACTACAGAGCACTCAAGATGACGCATGCGATGCTGAGTGCCAGATAACATATAGCGGAGGTGCGGTATGGACAGTATCAATATAAAAGGACTTGAGGTATTTGCACATCACGGAGTGTACAGGGAGGAGAATGTCCTTGGACAGAAGTTCGTGGTGGACGTATCCATGCAGGTGTCGACCCAGGAGGCCGGCAGAAGTGATGATATAAGAAAATCTGTGAACTATGGCAGCGTGTGCGATGGCATACAGAAGGTCATGAAGAACAGAAATTATAAATTGATAGAGACTGTGGCTGAGGAGATAGCAGACATGATACTTCTCACTTACGATGATGTGAGAGGGGTAAATGTGACGGTGAAGAAGCCGTGGGCTCCGGTCATGGTACATGTAGATACAGTGTCCGTGTCCATAAGCAGAAAAAAGCACACAGCATATCTTGGACTTGGGTCAAATATCGGCGACAGGGAATCATATCTGGACATGGCCATAGATGAGCTGAACAAGGATAAATACACCAAGGTGACAAGAGTATCAGATTTTATAGAGACCGAGCCGTATGGCGGCGTTGAGCAGGACGATTTCCTGAACGGCTGTCTGGAGATAGAGACGCTCAGGACTCCTGAGGAACTGCTGAGACTGGTGAATGGAATAGAGAAAGCGGCGGGAAGAGAGAGGCTGATCCACTGGGGACCGAGAACTCTGGATATCGATATCCTGCTTTATGATGATGTCGTGTATGACAGTGAGGATCTTCACATACCACACGTGGAGATGCACAAGAGAGAGTTTGTACTTGAACCGTTGTCCACGATAGCGGGATACAAGAGGCACCCGCTGCTTGGCAAGACAATATCCGAGCTTCGTGCCGGGCTGGACAAACAGTGACAAAATTGACACTTCAAGTGGAAGGATAGATAGAATGAATACATTGGAAGAGATAAACAGTCTGGAGGAGCAGATACAGCAGCTTATCACCAGAAAGAATGAGC
This sequence comes from Coprococcus sp. AF16-22, assembly GCF_003461545.1. Classification (NCBI taxonomy): domain Bacteria; kingdom Bacillati; phylum Bacillota; class Clostridia; order Lachnospirales; family Lachnospiraceae; genus Coprococcus; species Coprococcus sp. AF16-22. The sequence goes on along the minus strand of NZ_QTXH01000006.1, from coordinate 104,128 downwards.
TTATCGACAGAGCGTGTGTTGAGGGCAGAGATATTGCGCTGGCACATATAAGCTCTGATGTGGTGAGCGGGTTTATGCCCGTGGATCATCTGAAGGTCGATAAAGACACGGTGGTTGTATACCAGGGTGTTCCGGGGGCTTACAGTCATCAGGCTATGCATGACTATTTTGGCAAGGATATAAAGAATGTAAATGTTGCAAAATTTGAGGATGTCATAGAGACGGTGAAGAGCGGCAAGGCTGATTATGGAGTCCTGCCCATAGAGAATTCCTCTGCCGGATTTGTGAGTGGTATATATGATATGGTTGGCAGCAGCGGCCTGACCATCGTGGGCGGAGACGAGGTCAAGGTGGCACATATGCTCATGGGAGTTCCGGGCTCAAAGCTTTCTGATATACAGACTGTATATTCCCATCAGCAGGGGCTTCTGCAGTGCAGTGAATTCCTAAACAGAGCCGGATACTCACAGTGCTCGGTTGCGAACACTGCAGTGGGTGCGGTGAAGGTCAGGGATGAAGGCGATATTACCCAGGCTGCCATAGCGAGCGCTCTTGCCGCAGATATATACGGACTTGAGATACTCAAGGACGATATAGTCAACAATGAGAACAACACAACGAGATTTATCATACTGTCAAAGAAAAAGGAGTATGTGAAGAGTGCGGGAAATATATCCGTATGCTTTGCACTGCCACATGAGAGTGGAACCCTTTACAGTATACTTGGACATATAAAACATAACGGGCTCAATATGACAAGCATTGAGTCGAGGCCTCTCAGGGGAAGAAAATGGGAATATTCATTCTTCATAACTCTTGAGGGAAGTCTCATGGACCCGGCGACGATAGATGCGCTGGACCATATAAATAAGGATTCTATGGATTTCAAGATAATTGGAACATACTGATAAGTAACATGAAAGGTGGGGTAGATATGGTAAGTAAGGTATTTGCAGCCATCGATGTAGGTTCTAACGAGCTGTCAATGAAGGTGTATGAGATAACTCCCAAAAAAGGGGCGAGGGAGATCGATTACGTCAACAGCACAGTTGAGCTCGGAAGTGATACCTACAACAGTGGCAGGATAACCGAGGATTCCATAATGAAGGTATGTGAGATCCTCAACAAATTCCGCAGGAAGATGAGGGAATACGATGTGCGTGAATACAAGGCGTATGCATCGTCCGCTGTGCGTGAGGCGGAGAATTCAGTCATGGTCCTTGAGAGGATAAAGCAGCATACAGGCATCGATGTCTCAGTGCTCAGCAACTCGGAGCAGAGATTCATGAACTACAAGGCGTATGCGGCAAAGTCGAAGTTTGAGGATGCCGACACGAAGAACAGGGCGCTTCTGGACATAGGAGCGGGAAGTCTTCAGATATCTATATTTGACAAGCAGAATCTGATCCAGACACAGAACCTTCCTATAGGAGCCGTGAGAATAAGGGATTATCTGGCAAAATACGGCGCAGACACGGTGGCTCTGGAGAATATCATGGAGGAGTTTGTATCGAACTTCATAGAGGAGTTCAGGAACCTCTTTATAAACGATAAGGACATCAAGAGCATAATAGCCATAGGAGACGGAATCGCAAATCTGAAGAAGGTCGGACCGGAGCTGAATATCACAGACAAGATCACAAGAGATCAGTTCCGCGTGCTTTATCACAAGGTAGTTGAGACCACCCCGGAGGTCCTTTCAGAAAAATACGGTGTGCCATACGAGAGGGCGACACTGATGCTTCCGATGGCGATCATTTACCAGTCATTCCTCGACAACTCAAGGGCGGAGGATATCATCACGCCGGATGTTACGTTCTGTGACGGAATAGTTGCCGATTATATGGATAAGAACGGAACGCTTCTGCTGAATAAGAATTTCGACGAGGATATCATTGCATCGGCAAACAGCATAGCCAAGAAATATAAGGTCAACAGGAAGCACACACAGAATGTGACGCAGAACGCACTGGATATATTTGATTCCTTCAAGAGCGTCCACGGACTCGGAAGGAGAGAGAGACTGCAGCTCCAGATCGCAGCCATGCTCCACAGTTGTGGCAAATTTGTAAATATGAACGTGGGCACCATGATGTCCTATCACATAATCATGTCCACGGAGATACTTGGACTGTCCCACAAGGAGAGGGAGGAGATTGCAAATATTGTGAAGTTCAACGAGTATTATCTCCCTTCACAGACAAAGGCACAGGTATCGCTGATGACTGCGGATTACATGAAGGTCGCCAAGCTGGCATCCATACTGAGACTTGCGGATGTCCTTGACAAGAGCCACAGGCAGAAGATAAGTGATATGAAGTTCAGCTTCAAGGACTACGTGCTCACGATGACGGTAGATACACTGAATGATATTACGCTTGAGGCAGGGGTGTTCAAGACCAAGACTGAACTGTTCAGAAAGGTCTTTGGAGTGAAGCCTGTGTTAAAACAGAAAAGGGGGTTGTAAAGGATGGCAGATAAGAATCCGATATTTTATAACAGAGAGCTCAGTTGGCTTGAATTTGACAAGAGATGTCTGTCCGAGGCGAAGGACAGGACCATTCCTCTGTTTGAGAGAATAAAGTTCCTGAGTATAACGGCATCCAATCTGGATGAGTTCTTCATGGTAAGAATAGCATCACTCACGGATATGGTGCATGCCGGATACACCAAGAAGGATATAGCCGGAATGACGGCGCGGGAGCAGCTTGACGCACTCCATGCCAGCACCAAAGAGTTCATGAAGAACCAGTATCAGACACTGAACAGATCCCTCATCCCTCAGCTTGCCCAGAACGGATTGAAGCTTGTGAGACACCATGAGGATCTCACTCCAAAGCAGGCAAAGTACGTGGACAAATACTTTGAGAAGGATGTATACCCGGTACTCACACCTATGGCGGTGGACTCGTCCAGACCATTCCCGCTGGTGCGCAATAAATCACTGAATATAGGTGCACTCATATACGATAAGAAAAAGGACGTGACGGATATAGCGACCGTCCAGGTTCCATCTGTACTTCCAAGGATCGTGAGACTTCCTTCTGAGGAGAAGGGCGTTACCGAGATAATTCTTCTGGAGGAGGTTATTGAGAAGAACCTTGACAAGCTGTTCCTGAACTACGACATAGTGTGTGCATATCCATACCGTATCATGAGAAATGCAGACTTCTCCATAGATGAGGAGGAGACCGCAGATCTGCTGAAGGAGATCGAGAAGCAGCTCAAGCAGAGACAGTGGGGCGAGGTCATAAGACTTGAGGTGGACGAGGCCATGGACAAGAAGCTCCTTAAGGAGCTCAAGAAGCATCTCGGAGTCGATGACGAGGTCGTATACAAGATCAACGGACCTCTTGATCTCACATTCCTCATGAAGGTGAACGGCATAGATGGTTTTGACCATTTGAAGTATCCTAAGTACAAACCGCAGCCTGTACCTGGAATGGGCGATTACAGCCATATATTTGACAGGATAAAGAAGGGAGACATCCTTCTGTTCCATCCATATTATGAGTTCACTCCGGTCATAGAGTTCATAAAACAGGCGGCAAATGATCCTGATGTCCTGGCGATCAAGCAGACACTTTACCGTGTCAGCGGCAATTCACCTATCATCGCGGCACTTGCACAGGCTGCCGAAAATGGCAAGCAGGTAACTGTTCTCGTCGAGCTCAAGGCAAGATTTGACGAGGAGAACAATATAGCGTGGGCCAAGAAGCTGGAGCAGGCGGGCTGTCATGTTATCTATGGCCTTGTGGGTCTTAAGACACATTCCAAGATCGCACTGGTTGTCAGACGCGAGGAGGACGGAATCAGAAGATATGTGCATCTGGGAACAGGAAATTACAATGATCAGACCGCAAAGCTTTACACTGACATGGGACTTCTCACCTGCAGCGATGCCATAGGAGAGGACGCGACGGCGGTGTTCAACATGCTGTCAGGATATTCAGAGCCGAAGAAGTGGAACAAGCTTGCAGTTGCCCCGATCTGGCTGAAGGACAAATTCCTCATGCTGATAGGCCGTGAGGCAGAGAATGCGAGACAGGGCAAAAAGGCAAGGATAGTTGCCAAGATGAACAGTCTCTGTGATCCGGTGATCATGAATGCGCTCTACGATGCCTCAAAGGCAGGCGTAAAGATCGAACTCATCGTCAGGGGAATATGCTGTATCAAGGCAGGAGTTCCGGGACTTTCAGATAATATATCAGTAAGATCCATAGTTGGAAATTATCTTGAGCACTCGAGAATATTCTATTTCTATAATGACGGATTTGAGGATATATACATGGGAAGTGCGGACTGGATGCCTAGAAATCTGGACAAGCGAGTTGAGATAACGTTCCCTGTAGAGGATCCGGAGCTTAAGAAGAAGATAAAGAATATCCTTAAGATACAGCTTGAGGATACACTCAAGGCTCACATCATGCAGCCTGACGGCTCATATGCGAAGCAGGATCTCAGGGGCAAGGCAAAGCTTGATTCACAGATGTATTTTGTGAAGCTTGCGCAGGAGAGTCAGAAGCCGGTGAAGGAAGAGGACAATGACAGGGTGTTCATCCCGGTTGAATCCCACGGCGATAATGAGTGATATAAAGGCAGCACAGAGGCATATCGACAAAAGAAAAATAACAGTTGACACACGGCTGGCGATGTGGTATTCTACCATTGCTGTGTGAAACAGTGAACATAGAAGCAGAGTATCCACTCTCACCTCAGCATGGTCTGGCATGACTCGGGTTAATATTTAGCTTAGAAGATTTACAGGGTTTTCCTGAGTTTGAATATGCTTTGTATTAAGAAAGTGGATAGATGGTTCTATCCACTTTTCTTATGTCAGAGAATTGAATTTTAAAAGTGTGGAGGTAGAGAGTCATTAGCGATTTAATGATCAACGAACAGATTAGAGACAGAGAGGTACGACTCATCGGAGAAGATGGTCAGCTTGTTGGAATAATGTCATCCAGGGATGCATACAAGATGGCTCAGGATGCAGGACTTGATCTTGTGAAGATAGCACCTAAGGCACAGCCACCGGTGTGCAAGATAGTTGACTATGGTAAGTATCGTTATGAGCAGGCCAGAAAAGAGAAAGAGGCCAAGAAGAAGCAGAAGACCATGGAAGTCAAGGAAGTCAGACTTTCACCGAACATCGATGCGAATGACCTTAATACCAAGATCAATCAGGCAAGAAAATTCCTTGAGCATGGCGATAAGGTTAAGGTTACACTGCGATTCAGGGGAAGAGAGCTTGCGCATGTAGAGCAGTCAAAGGTTATTCTTGACAACTTTGCTGAGAAGCTTGCAGAGATAGCAGTTATCGATAAGCCTGCTAAGTTTGAAGGAAGAAGCATGATAATGTTTTTAACACAAAAGCGTTAAATTATTATAGACATATAATTCAAGGAGGAAGTAAGTAAAATGGCTAAATTAAAGACAAAAAGAGCAGCAGCTAAGCGTTTCAAGAAAACAGCTAACGGCGGTTTAAAGAGATCTAAAGCTTATAAGAGTCATATCTTAACAAAGAAGACCACTAAGAGAAAGAGAAATCTTAGAAAGGCTACAATGACAGACGCAACAAACGAGAAGGTAATGAAGAAGATATTACCTTATATCTAATAGATCAGGAGGAAGAAAACCAATGGCAAGAGTTAAAGGCGGAATGAACGCAAAGCAGAAGCACAATAAGGTATTAAAGCTTGCAAAGGGCTACAGAGGAGCAAGAAGCAAGCAGTATAGAGTAGCAAAGCAGTCAGTTATGAGAGCACTTACATCTTCATACGCTGGCAGAAAGCAGAGAAAGAGACAGTTCAGACAGCTCTGGATCGCTCGTATCAACGCAGCAGCAAGAATGAACGACATCTCATACAGCAAGCTTATGCATGGTCTTAAGCTGGCAGGTGTTGACATCAACAGAAAGATGCTCTCAGAGATGGCTATCAGCGATGCTGAGGGATTTGCAAAGCTTGTTGAGGTTGCAAAGGCACAGTTATCATAATATAGAATATAGAATCTTCTATATATAAGTAAAAAGAACCGGATGTGGTATAAACTTACACATCCGGTTCTTTTGTTGCGCGAAAAGGTTTTATAATTCGGAGGCGTATGCTATAATTATAGAGGTTAAGGGGATATGACCAATGAGAGTAAAGACACAGAGTAGGAGGCACATATGTTCGTAGAGAGAATAACAAAGGATCAGATGAAGATGTTTCTTGAGACTTTTGCTTGCTGTAGTGAGCAGAAGAACCTCGTTATGAGACTTAACTATGCAGGAAAGGAACCGTATCTGGATGTGACCAGGTTCAGCAATGGTCTGGTATATACTGATTCATATTATGATTTTGACAGTACATACTGCAGTAATCTTTGGAATAAGTTCCTGTATACACAGTTCACACATGAGTATTACACAGCGTTCAAGGAGTACCTTATGAAGGATGTGGACAGAAAGCTCACTAATATGATAAAAATCTGAAAAAAGTTGTTGACTTTGTATTCGATAGATGGTATTATCTTATTCGTTGGTGACGAGCACAGAAGTCGACATCACATAAATATGCGGGAGTGCTGGAATTGGCAGACAGGCTAGACTAAGGATCTAGTGCTGGAAACGGCGTGTGGGTTCAAGTCCCATCTCCCGCATTTTTATTTTGAAAGTCCTATGGAATTTCGGATGTGAGAGAATGGGCGGTTATCAATTACATATAGAATATGCGGGAGTGCTGGAATTGGCAGACAGGCTAGACTAAGGATCTAGTGCTGGAAACGGCGTGTGGGTTCAAGTCCCATCTCCCGCATTTTTTATTTCGAGAGAAAGCTTAAAACATAAGCTTTCTCTTTTTTTTTAACTAATATTAACTCCCGGGAGATTTCCTTGATATATGGGCTGACAGGGGGTAGAATCAAATATATTCATAAAAACAGGAGGAATAGAGCGTGTCAAAAGCGATATTCAATAAGAAGGTTCTGGCGGCAGCGATTGCCGGTCTGATGTCCGTGTCGCTGGTTGGCTGTGGAGGCAGTACCGGTGGACAGACAGGAAGTTCCAGAATAAATATAGAGCCGTATAGCAAGGTGGAATTCAATACGGAACAGGTTAAGAGCGGAGATATCCAGTCCTCATTAACATTGGAGCTCAAGCCTGATGGTTACAGCAGCAATGATTACTCGATACAGCAGTCTGACTACAAGGTTCAGGAGGTCAAGGTAAAAGAGGGCGATAAGGTGGCCAAAGGCGATGTGATGATCCAGTTTGAGGCCAAGGATATCCAGAAGACCATAGATCAGTATACGGATCAGAAGGAGCGGGATCAGCTTCTTATAGACCATTACAACAGGCTGGCGAGCATAGACAGCAGCCAGGATTACTCCAGTGACATATCCGCGGCGAAGGAGGATATGGATCTGGCGGATACATACATCAAAGAGCAGAACGAGAGAATGAAGGAGTATCAGGTCATTGCAGACAAGAACGGAACAGTGACTTATGTCAACTCAGATCTGCAGTATGGATATGTCACAGCGGGTGATACGCTCATAACGGTGGATTCGGGTTCGTCTGATTATGTATCAGAGACTGCGGATTCATACGAATTCAAGGAGGGGCAGACCTACGATGCTGATTTTCAGGAGGCAACATTTACACTGAAGCTCACGAAGTGTGAGAAGTATACAAGCTCTGCCACCGGAGAGGAGATGCAGAAACTTACATTTCAGCCTGTCAGTGATATGACCGGAGTGACCGAAGCGGATACCCTCAAGATGGTCATAGATAAGCCGGTTGTAAAGAACGTTGTATATGTGAATAAAAAGGCTGTGTTTGACGGCTCGGATGAGAAGAAGTATGTGTACACTGTAAATGAGGACGGATACAGGAATGCGGTAGAAGTTACCGTTGGAGATACGGTGGATGATTATACAGTTATCAAATCAGGACTGAAGGCCGGAGAGCAGGTGGTGATAAATTGATGAGACAGAATATTATGCATAAAGGCAGCACACGGACAAAAAAGAATATGACCGCCAGAATAGCATGCCTTGTAATGTCATTTGTCATGGCAGGAGGAATGGCGGGCTGTGGCAAGGAGAACAGCGAGAAGGTTCCTGAGCTCGTTGAACCAGTAAGTACAAACGAGGCATACAGACCGGTCACATATGGAGATATAGGCAAAAAGGTCATCAAGACCGGAACGATAGTCCCAACTGACTATTGTTATTACTATGACACATCTGTGACTCTGTCAAAGGTGTATGTGAATGTGGGCGATGAGGTCAAGAAGGACACGGTTCTTGCAGAGACCGACAGCAATGCATCCACAGCATCGGGAGACGATGGCAGTGATACAGATTCAGGCTCAATAGTGGATGATTCTTCAACATCGATGGATGGGGACGACAGCTCGGGAGCTGATTCCCAGGATGTGAAGAAGTATTCACATGAGATCAAGCAGAAGATATATGAGCAGAATCAGGCTGAGCTGGACTGGAAGATAAAGGCGTGCGAAGAGATCGGTGATTCAAAGGGCGCTGCAGAGGCCAGAACAGAAAAAGCCATAAATGAGGAGAACAACAGGTACGATAATCTTTTATATGAGTATGAGCAGAAAAAGCTCACACAGCAGGACGAGGATGAGGACAAGGTCAAGCAGAGCGGAACGCTCAAAGCAGACCGTCCGGGCACGGTAACATACGCCAAGAAGATAAGCGGCAGTGAGAATACTGTCGGCGGCGGTGAGAACGTGGTCGTGGTTTCAGATTACAGTGATCCATATATAGAGATAACCGGTGAGAGCTTCAAGAAGAATACATACAGCATGTATAAGAACATGTACACTGTGATAAATGGAAAGCAGTATGACATAGTGCCATACAACTACACCAATCAGGAGATTGCTGTGGCACAGAGCATGTCAAGTCTTCCATACACAAGATTTAAGCTCAAGGGTGTGAAGGATGCAGATAAGATCCTCAGCGTGGGCAACACGGTGTCACTGTATTTCAGTACATCCGATGCAAAGGACGTACTCACAGTGGGAAATGATTCCATATACGAGGAGAACAACCAGAAATTTGTATATGTCAAGACAGATTCCAGTGAGAAGGAGCGCAGGGATATAGAGACCGGTGCCAGCGACAATAACTACACAGAGGTAGTCAGCGGACTCAAGGAAGGCGATCTTGTCTACTACGCTTCAGATGCGGTCATGCCTAGTGATTACACAGAATACACGGTGGCACTCGATTCATATACGAAGACAGCAACGGTGAAGAGCGATTCGTTCTCGGTGGAGGACCTCAACAGTGTCAGCTACACTGCACCATGCGATGGACGCTTCACGTCACTCAACGTCAAGAAGGGCCAGAAGGTTAAGAAGGGGGATGTGCTGTTTGTCATTGACAGTGGCGGCGGAACAGCGGCGGTCAAGGATATAGATAACCAGATCAGCGAGGAGAACCAGACTTACAGTTCGGATCTCAAGGATTTTGATGATCAGATAAATGAGCTTACAAATGAGATCACGAGATACCAGAAGGGTAAGGTGGCAACGCCGACGGATGCAGAGAACACTCTCTACATGGCGGAGCAGCTCGTGTGTCAGAGAAATGTTGTTACATACAACAAGGATCTTAGGATATATACACACAATGCAACCATTAAGAGCTTAAACGCACAGAGAGAAAAGCTCAACAAGAACAATGATGGAAGCGGAAAGATAACTGTCTACGCTGACCAGGCGGGAACAGTCCTCTCGGTTGGCGCGAAGACTGATGTGGCTGTCAAGGAAGGTGCAAATGTACTCACAGTCGGAAGCAACGACAATGTGATCCTGGCGATATCCATATCAGAGGGAAAACTTGCTGTAAACCAGAAGGTTTCAATATCAAATAAGAACAACAGCGGTAAAAAGATAAGCGGAGTGTGTGTCGGAAGCACCGGAGACAGCTCCAAGTCATATATCAGTACTGATTCAGAGGGCGGGGTTCACGTAACCAAGTGTTCAGGCAGTGATGAACTGAAGTATTATATAAAGGTTGATGATGCAAGCTTTTACAAGAAGCCGAAGTCATATCAGGTCAGCTACCCGACAAAGTCCTATGAGAACGTAGTCATGATACCTAACAACATGATCTATCATGAGACGAGCAAGAACAATTCAAATGAGTATGACTATGTATGGCTCATCAAGGATGATGAGATCATAAAGCAGTATGTCACTCTCGGCGAGGCAGACAAGACCAAGACGGTTATACTGTCAGGTCTTTCAGAGGGCGATGTCATAGCTAAGGAATCAGGAGCAACATCCACCGGTGGCTCATCGAGTTCATCAGATGGTTCCGATAATTCAAAGTCAGGCGCAGACAGCCAGTCGGATGGCGGATCGGATTCATCTGGCGGAGATGCGACAACAGCAGAGTAGCAGAGAGGAGATATAATGTTTAAATTTTTATCACATAAATTATTGAACAAGAAGTGGTTAAATGCATGTCTCCTGCTTGGAATCATATTGCTGGTGGCTGTTGCATCGTGCAACCCAATGTTCAAAAACGGAGCGCTGGATATGCTCATGTCGTCCAAGTTTGACGCGGCGATGGTAGAGCAGAACAAGTATCCGGCAACTATCGGCAGATCAGGCTCATGCGCGGTAGACGATTATGCCGATGCCGATGCAGTGCTTGGCAGGATCGGCAAATATGAGGATATGTGGAACTACTACATGGAGATAGATGCTCTGCAGAAGCAGACCAGCCTGTCACTTCAGGCGGGTTACACCCAGAGCAACCTGAATCACAGGACCAGCTTCAACATGACATATATGCCACAGATAGAGGATCATGTGAACATAACATATGGGACGTCACTCGAGGATGCCAAGACAGAGGATGGTGTGTATCCTTGTATCATCTCACAGAGAAACCTTGACAAATACGGCCTTGTCGTTGGAGAGGTATTCAGCATAGATACCGGACTCAGCGATGCCGTTGACTCACAGGGCAATCCTATGAAGTATCAGATCGTAGGTGTATTTGAGGAGAAGGATTACTCAGACAGCTTCTGGTATGACCAGCTTGCAGATCTCGACAGCGAGGTATATGTGAAGAAGGATGACTTCAACGACATGATAGGCAAGTACGGCTTCCTCACAATATACTACGTGGATCACGTCATGCTTGACTACTCACAGATAACACACAAGAATGCCATGGACACGCTGTATTATCTCCAGTCATTTGAGAAGTCAGATAAATATTTTGAGCAGAATTTCAGCAGTGTGCTCATAGATTATAAAGGCGATGCAAGAACCATCGGTATAATCATATGGGTTCTGGAGCTCCCAATACTGGTTCTGCTTCTGGCATTCATTTACATGGTATCAAGTCAGATACTTGAGATGGAGGATGGAGAGATCGCCATGCTCAAGAGCCGTGGTACCAGCACGAAGCAGGTTCTCGGAATATACCTTGGACAGTCGGCGATACTGTCGGCGATAGCCATAGTGATAGGAATCCCTATAGGATATCTTCTGTGTAAGCTTGCGGCAAGCACGGATTCGTTCCTGCAGTTTGGATTTAAGGATACACATTTCTATGGAGTAGATCCGTGGATGATAGTATACAGTCTGGCTGCCGCTGTTATAGCTATATTATTTGTGACACTTCCGGTGTTCAAATACGCCAAGAACTCCATAGTAGAGCAGAAGAGCAGAACAGGAAAGGTAAATTACAAGCCATTCTGGGAGAAGTTCTTTGTGGACGTCATCCTTGTGGCACTTTCAATATACCTCCTGTACAATTACAACAAGCAGAAATCGACGATAGCACTCGATATACTTGCGGGTTCAAGACCTGATCCGGTCATCTTCCTGAACTCCTCACTCTTTATATTTGCAGTGGGACTTCTGGTGCTCAGACTCATCAAATACCTGATAAGACTGATATACAGGATCGGAAGAAAGAGATGGTCACCGGCTGTGTACGCATCATTCCTGCAGATCACACGTACGGTCAAGAAGCAGGGATTCATATCAGTGTTCCTTGTAATGACAATAGCCATGGGTATGTTCAACTCGAACATGGCAAGAACCATAAATAAGAACAAGACACAGCGAATAGATTACAATCTGGGAACGGATCTTGTGGTACAGGAGCAGTGGACCAGAGGAACATACATAGACAAAGACAAGAAGACCCACTGGTATTACACAGAGCAGGATTTTGAGAGATTTACAAAGCTCGAGGACAGCCTGTGTGACAACGTGACAAGAGTCATATACGACGACAATACCGTCATAAAAGCGGGCGGCGAGGAGTTGGCGGGCAGCGTACTCATGGGTATCAACACCAAGGAGTTCGGTGAGACGGCCAGACTGCAGAGCGGACTCAACAAGGAGCACTGGTACAATTACCTGAATGATCTTGCAACAGTGTCGAATGGAGTCATCATTTCATCAAACCTTGCAAAGAAGTACAATATAAAGGTTGGAGATTCCATAAACTATGCGAGATACAGTCCTATTGCAAGCAAGGAGAAGGAGGAGATCGCATCTCCTAGCGGAACGGTATGTGCCATAGTGGATGCATTCCCAGGATTCCAACAGTATGTGTATGAGAAGGATTCCGAGGGAGAGATGCAGGAGGTGGAGAGATACCTCGTAGTTGCCAACTATGCATATGTTGTTGGTGCATTCAGTCAGACACCATACCAGGTATGGATGCATCTCAAGGATGGTGTGGACTACAAGGATGTACTTCAGGCACTCAGTGATGAGGATGTCAATATAGTGCAGTATGAGAGTGTGGATAAGGATGTGTCAGAGATGCAGGAGTCACCTCTGGTGCTCATAACAAATGGTCTGTTCTCACTGTCATTTATCATAGCGATCATACTTTGTACGGTGGGATTCCTGATATACTGGATAACATCCATCAAACAGAGAGAACTTCTGTTTGGTATCTACAAAGCTATGGGTATGAGCATGCGTGAGATCAACAAGATGCTCATAAATGAGCAGATATTCAGCTCGGTACTTGCCAGTCTGGCGGGATACGGAGTTGGTGCTGCGGCTACGGCGCTTTTCGTCAAGCTGGTTGCCGTGGTTTATCTGCCGGAATCACACAACATAGCGATATCGATAGCTGTGGATCCTTACGACATCATAAAGCTCACAGCGGTTGTTGTATTTATGTTTGTTGTATGTTTCGTAGTCATAAGAACTATATTGAAGAAGATGAATATAACACAGGCATTAAAGCTGGGGGAGGATTAATCTATGGATGAAATTATGATAGAGGCACATGGAATCAAACGCTGTTTCAGACTTGGAAGCGGAGAAGATTTCTATGCACTCAAGGGAATAGATATAACAGTCCCGGCTGGAAAGCTCACTATACTCAAAGGTCGTTCAGGATCGGGTAAGACGACACTGCTCAATATCCTGAGCGCGCTGGATGAGCCTACTGAGGGCGAAGTGATAGTCGGCGGCCACGTGTACAGCGAGATGAACGAGAAGGAAAAGGAGAAGCTGAGAAGATACAATATAGGATTTGTATTCCAGTCGGTTGCCCTGATCCCGATTATGAGTGCATATGAGAACGTCGATTTCGGACTCAGACTTGCGGAATATGAGGGCAACAGGGATGCCCGTATAAAAGAAGTGCTCGATCTGGTGGGACTGTCATCCAGAATGACGCATTTCCCAAATCAGATGTCAGGTGGTGAGCAGCAGAGAGTTGCCATAGCCAGAGCGGTGGCTCATAAGCCAAAGGTAATATTTGCGGATGAGCCTACAGGAGCCCTTGATACGGCTTCGGGACTTGCAGTCATGAAGCTGTTCCAGGAGCTGGTGTACAAGGAAGGAATAACGATAGTCATGACGACACATGATCCGAAGCTTATGGAGCTCGGTGATGTAGTATATGAGATAGAGGATGGTGAGATAGTTGAGCGATAAGCATTTATTCAGAAAAAAGAAGAACGATGCTGTGGAGCCTGAAACTATAGCACCGGATGTGGAGACACAGGACATGGAGAACACGGATGGCCAGGAGACGCAGGAGTTCGTGTACGGCATGGATCTTCAGGAAGACGAGGGCACTGACAGCGGGAAAGCCGTGGAAGCAGATCCTGAGGCTGGCACAGATAAAGAAGCCGGCGGGGAACGCCTTGGTTCTGAGGAGAATATCATAGAGTGTGACAGCCTTGTCAAGATATACAAGACTGACGATGTGGAGGTCATGGCTCTTCAGGGCCTGGAGCTCAACATCAAATACGGCGAGCTCATGGCGGTCATCGGAAAGTCGGGATCAGGAAAGTCCACACTCCTCAATATGATCGGAGGACTTGAGAGACCTACGGCCGGAAAGCTGTATGTCGACGGCAAGGATCTGTTTGCGATGACGGATAAGGAGCTTGTGGAGTACAGAAAGCACACTGTAGGATTTGTGTGGCAGAAAAACTCCAGAAACCTTCTGCCATATATGACAGCCATAGAGAATGTTCAGGTACCTATGTACTTCGACAAGAGCAACAAGGAAGACAAGTATGCAAGAGCCCATGATCTGCTCTGCAGAGTGGGACTTGAGGACAAGATAAATTCATATCCATCTCAGATGTCAGGTGGTGAGCAGCAGAGAGTTGCCATAGCCATAGCCCTTGCGAATAATCCGAAGATACTTCTTGCGGATGAGCCTACAGGAGCCGTGGACAGCAAGACATCCAACATGATACAGGATCTGTTCAGAAAGCTGAACGAAGAGCTCGGGATAACGATAATCATAGTTACACATGATATAAGTCTTGCAAATAAGGTGGGACGTGTGGTTATGATTGCGGACGGCAAGATTAGCACAGAGAAGATCATGAAGGAATCTTACAAGGACAGAATGAACGAGCTGACGACAGATGGCTTCTCATCTGATGATTCACATGAGGAGTTCTCGATACTCGATAAGGCGAATCGTGTACAGATAAGCCCTGATATGCTGGCTGCTGCCGGAATCGACAGCAATAAGGTCAAGGTTCAGGTTGTTGACGGCAAGGTCATCATCACAAAAGAGTGATAGCAGATGGTGTTGTGTCAGCGGGGAAAATATATTATAATTACTTCAATTAAGTAAGGAAAGGTTGGTATTTTATATGAGAAAAGCGGGTTACAAAAAAGCAGCGGCGCTGCTTTTGGTGACATCACTTGTGGCAGGAACTGCGCTCACAGGATGTGGCAAGAAGAAGGTGGATTACAACATGGGAGACGACGAGAACGGCGGTGGCGGCGGTAAGCTGGCATCAAGACTAGACGTACCAGAGTCATACAATGGCAAGCTTGAGGGTATCAATGCAGATACAGGTCTCACAGATGTATCCATAAATGCCACAGAGATAGAGGTGCCTGACACAGATAAGATGTCAGTGCTTTACTATGAGCTTAACAATGTAGACAATGACTACAAGAAGCGTGTGTGCGAGAATATATTTGACGTGAGCGCAGGTGTATATGTATATAACTGGGATAAGCCGTACAAGGAGGATATACAGAGAGAGATAGATTCACTTCAGTCCATGATGGAACAGGCTACATCGGATGATGATAAGAGCTATTATGAGGATTACATGAAGTCACTTAAGGATCAACTCAAGACAGCGTCTGATACGAGAGAGGGAGCCGGAGATTACAGTGGAGACACATTCATCGGATCTGTAGGGGACAACGAGTTCATGGTAACATTCTATGGAAGTGGCGATGACATGTCCACAGGCGGCGGATTCTCACTGGATTACTATCCATCGGATCAGCTTATACAGTACAGACCTAAGGATGGCGCAACAAGTGTATACTGCTACAGCAGTGAATATTCTGACGAGGAGGCTTCCGCAAACACAGCTTCCATCAGTGCGGCAGATGCTGAGCAGAAGGGAACAGATTTCCTTGCATCATGTGGAATCTCAGATGTCATAGAGACAAGTAATTTTGATCTGCTGTGGGATTACAGCGATGCATCAAACAGCACAGTTGCCGCAGAGAAGAATGGTTACATGGTAACATATAAGCGTTCTGTGGACGGCGTGGCTCCATATACACCTAATATATACGGCCTTGACACACTCGCAACAAGTGATGAAACGTGGTATGACACCATGGATGAGACATTCCAGCTCGGCATTGATGACAATGGACTTATCTCAGCATATTGCCTTGATTCCTTCAGAGCAACAGGAGACAAGAAGGACAATGTTGATCTTATAAGCTGGGATGATGCACTCAAGAAGCTTCCGGAGGCTGTAAATAAGTATTACACAGACAACAAGACACAGTACAGCACCATTGAGTTCAACGATGTAAGACTTACATACTACAAGCTCAAGGATGGAGATAAGTACACATACAGCCCTGTATGGGTATTTGCACAGTGCGACAAGATGGAGGATGGAAGCCTCGATAAGGATTATCCAATACAGCTCATCATGTTAGATGCTACCACAGGAGATATGATAGATCTTAAGGATGTCCTGAACCAGCAGACATATGATTCATCTGTAGTTGATTCTGTTATTGACAGTGATTCAGATTTTGATATAAGTGACGACAGCCTCATTGATGAGACTGATATAACTGATACTGACGATGCAGACAGCAGTGATGAGTCAAGCGCAGATGCGATTGATATCGGAGATGCTGATATCGACATGGGCGATCAGGATACAACAGAGTAAATAAAACTCAGACATATAGGTTAAAGGAGAAAAAACCTCATAGACTGATAAAGTGGTATAAATATTGGTCTATGAGGATTTTTTATTGTTGACACATACCCCTAGGGGGTATATAATCCGTGGATGAAAAGAGAATTGTCAAGTTTTCTATGAAAACTTGACATGTAGCTCCAGCCATTTGCCGAAGGCAAATTTTGCATGGCTGGAGTTCAATAAGGATGGAGGAAAGATATATGGAAGAACAGAAGAAATGCTGCTGTCATCATGGCGGAGAGATAAGCGACGTGGAAGCCAGGGTGAGGACAAGGACAGACGAGGAGTATAAGAAGCTTCTCAACAGACTGAACAGGATAGAGGGGCAGATAAGAGGCGTGAAGAGTATGCTGGAAAATGATGCATATTGCACAGACATCGTGCTCCAAGTGTCGGCGATCAATGCGGCACTCAACAGCTTCAACAGACAGCTCCTTGCCGAACATATCAGGACCTGTGTTGCAGACGATATAAGAAATGGCAAGGATGATACTATAGAGGATCTGGTAAATACGGTTACCAGACTTATGAAATAGGTATGTCAGTTATTGGCAAGTGCGGTTACGAACTGACTGATGCTTGATAAAGGAAGGTGAAATATATGGACAAGTACAATGTGACAGGAATGACATGCAGTGCATGCAGTGCAAGAGTCGAGAAGGCCGTATCCAATGTTGAGGGAGTTACCTCGTGTCAGGTGAATCTCCTGACCAACTCCATGATGGTGGATGGAACAGCCGACAGCGGAACTATAGTGGCTGCAGTTGAGAAGGCAGGATACGGTGCGAGTCTGGCGGGTGGAAGATCTGCTGGCGGAAATACTTCACATTCAGGTGGGAAGAGCAGCGGTTCCGGTGAGAGTGAGGCGGACAAAGAATTTGGAAAAATGAAGAAGAGACTGGTGGCATCAGTTATAATTCTTATTCCCCTCATGTATATATCAATGGGACATATGATGTGGAACTGGCCACTGCCAAGCTTCTTTGACGCCAATCATGTGGCGATGGGACTCACGCAGATGCTGCTAACCATAATTGTGATGGTGATAAATCAGAGATTCTTTGTGAGTGGATTTAAGGGAGCTATACACGGCTCGCCTAATATGGATACACTTGTTGCCATGGGCTCAGGTGCCTCATTCATATACAGCGTGTACGTGCTCTATGCCATGACAGCGGCGCAGACAGCAGGTGACGGTGAGCGTGTCATGACGCTCATGCATGATTTTTATTTTGAATCTGCGGCCATGATACTGGCGCTTATAACAGTCGGCAAGACGCTTGAAGCATATTCAAAGGGAAGAACCACGGACGCACTCAAAGGTCTGATGGATCTTGCCCCGAAGACAGCCGTTCTCATCAGAGATGGTGAGGAGGTCACCGTGGATATAGACGAAGTTGCGGTTGGAGATATATTTGCCGTTAGACCGGGTGAGAGCGTTCCTGTGGACGGAGTAGTCCTTGAGGGGGATTCCGCCGTGGACGAGTCAGCTCTCTCGGGTGAGAGCATACCTGTGGACAAAACTGCAGGAAGCCGTGTGTCTGCGGCGACGATCAACCAGTCGGGTTATCTGAAATGCAGTGCTACACAGGTAGGTGCGGATACCGCACTGTCCAAGATAATAGATATGGTAAGTGATGCGGCGGCTACCAAAGCTCCAATAGCAAAGCTTGCTGATAAGGTTTCGGGAGTGTTTGTACCTGTTGTCATACTGATAGCATTTATCACGATGATAGTGTGGATAATAGTGGGCAAGGATGCCGGTTATGTGCTGGCGAGAGGAATATCAGTGCTTGTTATAAGCTGCCCATGTGCCCTTGGGCTTGCCACACCTGTTGCAATCATGGTGGGAAATGGAATAGGTGCCAAGCATGGAATATTGTTCAAGACGGCGACCGCCCTTGAGGAGACAGGAAAGGGCAGCATAGTGGTCATGGACAAGACCGGAACGATCACCAAGGGAGAGACGGTAGTGACGGATATACTGGCGGCAGATGGAGTAAGTGATGACGAGCTGATGCAGAAGGCTGCGGTTCTGGAGAAGCTGTCAGAGCATCCTCTGGCAAGGGCTGTGGTTGGATATTACAGTGAGAATTACCAGACAGGTGATGCACAGAAGGATAAAAATTATGAGGTATCCGATTTCAAGGCTGTTGCGGGCAACGGTCTGATGGGAAGTCTGAACGGCAGAAAGATCATCGGAGGAAATATGGATTATATAAAGGGCTATGCGGATGTACCTGAGGCGATGAAGGATAACGCAGAGAAGGTATCACAGCAGGGAAAGACACCTATGTTCTTTGCCGAGGAGGCTGACGGAGATTACAGAGTCCTTGGAATAATAGCCGTGGCGGATACTGTGAAGGAGGACAGCGCTGAGGCCATAAGCCAGCTTCAGTCAATGGGACTTTCAGTAGTTATGTTAACCGGTGATAATGAGAGAACCGCAAAAGCCATAGGAGAGCAGGTCGGCGTGGACAGAGTAATAGCGGGCGTGCGTCCGGACGGCAAGGAGAGCGTTGTGCGCGATCTCATGCAGAAGGGGCATGTGATCATGGTTGGTGATGGAATAAATGATGCCCCTGCACTCACAAGGGCAAATATAGGAATAGCCATAGGTGCAGGCACGGATATAGCCATAGATGCTGCGGATGTTGTTCTCATGAAGAGTGAGCTCACAGATGTTCCGGCGGCCATAAGACTCAGTAGGGCAACAGTTAAGAACATAAAAGAGAATCTTTTCTGGGCATTTATATATAATATAATTGGAATACCACTTGCCGCCGGCGTGTGGATCCCGATATTTGGCTGGACGCTCAATCCTATGTTCGGAGCGTTTGCCATGAGCCTGTCAAGTTTTTGTGTTGTTACAAATGCGCTGAGGTTGAATTTGACAGACATTTATGATAAAAATAAAAGGTATAGAATCAAGGAGGACAAAGTTATGACAAAGACAATGAAGATCGAAGGTATGATGTGTGGACATTGTGAAGCCAGAGTCAAGAAGAGTCTTGAGGCCCTTGACCAGGTGCAGGAGGCTGTAGTCAGCCATGAGACAGGAACAGCGGTTGTCACTCTCAAGGCAGACGTTGATGACAGCGTGCTCAAGAAGACAGTAGAGGATCAGGATTATAAGGTGACATCAATTCAGTAAAGGCAGGAAATATATGAAGAAGATACTGAACAGATTGCTAAGCAGAATGGTAATAACGTGCTTTCTTGTGGTCGTCCAGTTGGCGATCATGATACTGGGGGTTGTTTTTCTTCAGGACAGATATATCTATATATCGGGTGCTCTCAAGCTGCTCAGCGTAATAGTTGTAATGTATCTTATAACAAAGGATACTAACCCTATGGTAAAGATGGCATGGATGGTGCCGATACTCATATTCCCGGTGCTGGGAGGTCTCATGTATGTGCTCTATGGACATGTGCTGATACCTAAAAAACTCAGAAAGAATTTTCTGCGGGTTCTCCAGCAGGAGGTATATGAGAACGTCAAGGGGGACAACTGGGTCCCAGCGGAGAAGTTAAAGTCGGAGCCTACATACAGGATATGTAATTATATGGAGAATGTGGCTGAGGCGCCTCTGTATAAGCACACCAGTGTAAAGTATTATGCCATAGGCGATGATGTGATGGAGGATCTCATCAGAGACCTGGAGAGTGCGGAGAAGTATATATTCATGGAATATTTCATCGTGGACAAGGGTTATATGTGGGATACCATACTTGAGATATTGAAGCGCAAGGCTGCGGAGGGACTTGATGTCAGGTTCATGTATGATGACATCGGATCTGTGTTCAATGTGCCGAAGTATTACTGGAAGGAACTTGAATCCTACGGTATCAAATGTATGGCGTTCAATCAGGTGGTTCCATTCTTTGCCACTATCTTCAATAACAGGGATCACAGGAAGATCACTGTTATTGATGGCAAGATAGCTCACACCGGCGGTTACAACATGGCTGACGAGTATATCAACAAGATAGAGAAGTACGGCAAATGGAAGGACAGTGGAGTGAGACTTGAGGGCGAGGGCGCCTGGAGCTTCACTGTTATGTTCCTTCAGATGTGGAACAGCTTCAGATATTCAGAGGGAAGCTACAACAACTATAGACCGGCGGAAATCGACTATAGTGGCGTAAGTGACGGATATGTTCAGCCGTACAAGTCCAGTCCTCTGAGCGGAGAGAATGTGGGTGAGAATCTGTACATGCAGATGATAAATGATGCACAGGAGTACATTTATATATTTACCCCATATCTTATCGTGTGTAACGAGCTCATGATGGCACTGAAGCTGGCAGCCAAGAGGGGCGTGGATGTGCGTATTGTTACGCCGGCCATCCCGGACAAGAAATATATATACAAGATGACCCAGTTCAGCTACAAGGAGCTGCTTCTGGCGGGTGTGAAGATATATCAGTACACGCCTGGATTTATACATTCAAAGACTTTGCTCATGGATGGCAAGCTTGCATCTGTGGGATCCATCAATCTGGATAACAGGAGCTTCTATCACCACTTTGAGTGTGGAACTCTCCTGTATGACTGCAAGGCCATAGAAGATGTGAAGAAGGATATGATGGATACATTTGCCGAGT
This sequence comes from Coprococcus sp. AF16-22, assembly GCF_003461545.1. Lineage (NCBI taxonomy): Bacteria > Bacillati > Bacillota > Clostridia > Lachnospirales > Lachnospiraceae > Coprococcus > Coprococcus sp. AF16-22. The sequence goes on along the minus strand of NZ_QTXH01000006.1, from coordinate 82,779 downwards.
CGGAGGAGATAGATATTCCGTGGTGCAGAAATAACATAAGCAGGGTGAATATACTTGGTGCGATACTCAGATTATTGTCACCGCTTTTATAAAAGGAGTATAGCCGTATGGGCAGAAAAGACAACATTGCAGGAGACGGCAGGCGGGAACTTCAGAACGGAATAACCACATTATTTCTTATATATATGGGGGCTGCATATCCCCTGATAATGCATGACAAATATTTTGATATAACAGTAACCAAGTACAGGGCGTTCTATATTGCGCTGTGCATATATGCGGTGCTTATGGTGCTTGCGGTGCTGGTGGATGTGCTTGGACGAAATGTCAGCACAGGGAATGGGTCGCAGAGCTCAGGCGGGAATGTGGATGCTTCAGCAGGGGTGGCACATGGCAGCAGGTTTATCGGACGCCTGAGACATTTTATGGATATGCATAATATCATGGCCATGGATATATTCATGGCAGGATTTGTTCTGGCAAATGTTCTGGCATTCTTTATGTCAGGGAATAAGGCAGCAGCATATACAGGCGAGGAGGGCAGAAGGTGCGGACTTCAGTTCGTGCTGCTGGCCTTTTTCCTGTATGTGTGTATGGCGAGATATTGCAGGATAAGGCGGTATGTGGCGGTAATATTCATGCTTTCGGGCTCGTTTGTGGGAGTGGTCGGTATATGCCAGTTCATGGGATATGACTTCCTTGGACTCAGGGAAGGACTGATGCAGAGCATAAGAAATGTATACATATCCACATTTGGCAATATCGATATATTTGCAAGCTTCCTGTGCGTGCTGGTTCCGGCGGCAGCAGGAGCGTATATCAGTGTATCAGGCAATGAGAGAATAGTGATACGTATATGCGCTATGATAACTGTATTTATAGGAACAGGAGCGGTGATCATATCCAATGCCAACCTTGCATATGCAGGCGTGGGTGGTGCTATGATTGTGGCATGGATATGGGCGTCATATCGCGGAAGAATAAGAGAATTTGCAGATGTATGCTTGGTTATGGCATGTGGAGTCCTGGCGATCAGCATTATGCTGGGAAGAACGGATAACGGATATTCAGAACTTGACGGACTGAGCTGCTTTGTGAGTGACAGCCGGATGGTGTGGATAGTGTCAGTGGTCGTTCTCGTTGTATGGGCGGCCATAAGGCTGGCTTCAAAGTGGACTGTAAAGTTCCGCGGAAAGGCAGCTCTTGCTGTATCGGTTGGCGTATCGCTTGCAGGCATCGTGGCTGTTGTTATATATGCGGTGCACAACCACATGGGTATATTTTCATTTGAAGATTCCTGGGGAAACTACAGGGGTTTTGTGTGGAGGAGACTCATGGAGGCGTACAGGGATTTCAGTGTTCCACAGAAGCTGTTCGGTTATGGAAATGAATCGGTGAAGGCGGTCATGACCGACAGATACTATGACGATATGATGAATACGGTGGGTGTTATATATGATAATGCTCACAATGAGTATCTGCAGTATCTGATAACCACAGGAATATTCGGTGCAGTGAGTTACGTAGGACTGCTGGTTACCACAGGTGGTGCGCTTGTGAGAACTGCGGTATCAGGAGCTGTGATGAATGAGAATGAAAACGCAAGCGGACAATCTGCAGGAAAAAGATCGAAGGAGAAGAAGACATCGAGAGATTCAAGAACTGTAAGAGGTTCAAAGACAGGGACTGGCTTGGAGTGCCTGCTTGGATATGCTGAGGATGAGGGCAGTATGATAGCTGTTCTGCTCGGGATAACCGGGTATGCCGTTCAGGCATTTGTCAATCTTAACCAGTCGCTCACAACGCCATACATATTCCTGCTCATAGCCATGGCAGGAGGACTGTGCCGCAGATACAGGTGTCGATCAGAAATCGGCGGCAGAAAATGATGTGTGAAATATGATTTATAAGAAAATAATACAGGGAATTGTGTGTATATACTTGCCACAGTGCATAGCAAAATGTTATAATATTTGCCTGTGTGGTGCTAGTGAACCGCACATTGAATAAATAAATACAGGAGGTCTAGAGGGACATGCAGATTTATGACGAGCTTGTAGCCAGAGGGCTTATAGCGCAGACAACAGATGAAGATGAAATTAGAGATTTAGTAAATAATGGTAAGGCAGTATTCTATATTGGCTTTGATCCGACTGCTGACAGCCTGCATGTAGGCCACTTCATGGCGCTCTGTCTGATGAAGAGACTTCAGATGGCAGGCAACAAGCCTATCGCGCTGATAGGTGGAGGTACAGCCATGATCGGTGATCCATCAGGCCGTACAGATATGAGACAGATGATGACAAAGGAGACTATCCAGCACAACGTTGACTGCTTCAAGAAGCAGATGAGCAAGTTCATAGACTTCTCAGAGGACAAGGCGCTTCTCGTCAACAACGCAGACTGGCTTCTCAACCTGAACTATGTAGATGTTCTCCGCGATGTTGGAGCATGCTTCTCAGTCAACAACATGCTTCGTGCAGAGTGCTACAAGCAGCGTATGGAGAAGGGACTCAGCTTCCTTGAGTTTAACTACATGATCATGCAGAGTTACGACTTTTACGCACTGTACCAGAAGTACGGCTGCAACATGCAGTTCGGCGGCGATGACCAGTGGAGCAATATGCTTGGCGGTACAGAGCTCATCAGAAGAAAGCTTGGCAAGGATGCATACGCCATGACAATCACACTTCTCCTCAACTCAGAGGGCAAGAAGATGGGTAAGACACAGAAGGGTGCTGTATGGCTTGATCCTAACAAGACATCACCATTTGAGTTCTACCAGTACTGGAGAAATGTGGCAGATGCAGATGTTCTGAAGTGCATCCGTATGCTCACATTCCTTCCACTTGAGGAGATAGATAAGATGGATAGCTGGGAGGGCAGCCAGCTCAACCAGGCAAAGGAGATCCTTGCATACGAGCTTACAAAGCTTGTACACGGCGAGGAGGAGGCTGTGAAGGCTCAGGAGAGCGCAAGAGCACTGTTCTCCAAGGGTGTTGCAGCAGACATGCCATCAGTAACACTCACAGCAGATGACTTCAAGGACGGCTCGATCGATATCGTGTCAGTTCTCGTTAAGTCAGGTCTTGTTACATCACGTAACGAGGGCAGACGTGCCGTAGAGCAGGGCGGTGTTGCTGTGGACGGCGAGAAGATCACAGATGTCCAGACTACAATTCCAGAGGAGAAGTTCGATGGCGAGGGCGTTGTTGTGAGACGTGGTAAGAAGAACTTTAGGAAGGTTAGTAAGTAAGAGACGTTGACGCTTTGAGTGATATCAAGGCGAACGGCCAGTGGTTATTCAAAAAGGGAAGCGATGAGCTTCCCTTTTTATGTACTAAAGAAGGGGATTAGAACTTGATGAATGACAAAACGGCAGATTCAAATAAAAGACGTTTGGCAGTCGCAGCCATCTCGGCTGTGGCACTCATAATACTTGTACAATTTGTGGATTCCTATTGCACTGAGATGTTCGGCAAGACGCAGTCACTTTCTGTTAGGACATTTCTCATGGATCCGCGTGGTATGAGTTCTGAAGCGGCGGTTGCATATATGAGCAGAGGCATGCTGCCATTTTATCTTATCGGAGCGCTCACGCCATTTATCAGGTCATATACGGATATCATAGGCAGGAAGAAGATGATGATCATAAATGTGGCGCTTCTGGCTGTTGGAAGTGCAGTATGCCTGCTGGCAAACAATATGTGGATATACCTGCTTGGCAATGGAATTCTCATACTGGGATATTCGCTGGACATACATCTGATATACATAGTCGATGCGGTAGATAGAAAACATCGAGGAACTGTCAGAGGAATCTGTGGTGGAGTGTCCATGGCAGCAGCCATGTGTATACCTCTGCTCAGGTCATTGTACGTGGATGGCGGCGGACATAATTGGCAGATCCTTTACGCTGTTGGAATTGTTGGCGGAGTAATAGGTCTGGTACTGGTTATGTTGTACAGATTCCCGAATATAACTGGTTCTAAAGCTGCACCGAGTGTTGGCGGATCGGCAAACAGGAGTGAGGGAAAATCTGTGGACAGTACAGAATGTAGCACAGATGATGGACATATACATTTTATAAAAACATTCAAAGATATATGCAGAGATCATGCAACCAGAAATCTTCTCATAAGCATAAGCGTGGTGGGGCTGGCGACAGCAGGCATAACATATTACAATGAACCTTTGTGTGCCTTCTCAGGTATGGGAGAGGGCAATGTGAATACAGTGTTGCTCATACAGCCCATAGCATCACTGGTTATAAATGTTCTGACAGGAATACTTGCAGACAAAATGGAACGGAGATATGTGGTGCAGATGGGAATAGCGCTTAGCCTCATATCAGGTATGGCATTTACACTTGGAGTAGGGCATGGAGTTTCATCGGTGTTGCTGGGAATACTCTGGGGCTGCATGAATGGATTTTACTTTTCTGCGGAAGAACTGATAAATCTTATGGTCATGGAAAGTGTAGATATATCGGTCAGAGGAAGGGCGTCAGCCATGTCCACACTGTCATATGGAATAGGAGATCAGCTGGGGATATTTGCAATAAGTCTGGTTGTGGGAGCCCTTGGCATGAGATGGGCAAAATTGGTATTTCTCGTGTCGCCTCTTGTCATAGCGATGGTGGTTCTGAGAAGAAAAGAAATAGAAAAGAGAAGGAAACACGCTTAGCTGTTCAGCGTGTTTCCTTCTCTTTATGTTCAACATTCAGCTTGCGGATGCTGGATTTGATCTTTCTGTATTTGAATAGTGGATACATTGCAAATGTCCACAGGGCATATACTGCGACAAGAATGGGCAGGCCTATCAGATTTCGGAGATTATTTGCGTGCCATACTGCCGTGCTCAGGTATGCGACAAATATACACAGCGCAACATCTGTGATGAGATGCAGCTTCTGATTCACGATATACATAGGATGATAACGGTCGTCAGGTGGCTGGATGTCCGATGTGGACAGGCCCTGTTCAAATTGACACAAATTATAGTTATATATTCCTCTGGCAATTGCAAGCTCAGATATGCTGCCGGCGTACAGGTTGTGTCGGAACAGCGTTGCTACCTCGTAATTATCAGAGTCAGGATTGCCGGCGTAGAATGAGAATTCGGCCATTTTCTGATAATGGGATCTCGCACGGAGAAGTATAAGTATGTTAAGAACACCGTTCAGCAAAATAAGGATCATTGTGACGGAATAGAGCATGGAAGCATTTGGCATTCTGAAATACTCCAGGTCAGGATTCACAAGCTGAAGAATCTCGGCGATCACACCTATGGATGAAAGAGTGACAATGAAAGCGGTGAGAGTAGCCCAACTGTATTTGGACGAATCCGCTACCTGATCATATATATGCCGGATGCAATCCTCACTGTAGTTTGTGAGCTTGTTGTAGCTGGTGTGTCTGAAAGAGTTCAGTCTGGAATCGTAATCCCATGAGCACATGCGTGCCACTCCGAATCTGGACGCAGGAACATGACCTGGCAGATTTGCGGAGAAGAATGCATCATACCTTTTGTAGGTAATATGGTCATGAACCATGCTGTCGATAAGCATAACTCCACCAAATGATAAACTGACGAGAGCCACCAGCAGAGGAAAGCTGTTAAATACAAATGACACAACAATATACAGAATACTCACCATACAGAACAAGGTGATGATGACTCGTCTCCCCTGTTGTATATCATTAAAAGATCTCGAACAGTTCTGAAAATGATTATATGTAATGCTATAGGTGTTACTGTTCTCATCAAGCACGGAATGTTCAAGTATCAGGCTTAGCTCCGAATACTTCTTGTGCAATGAGAATGGAATAAATCTCAAAGCTGTTAAAATGATGGATGCACACAGCATGACAATACTGAACAGCGTCCCCTTTGTGCTTGTCGCCTCATAGGAACTGATCCAGGTAGAAGAGAAGATGGTTGCAAGCATCTGCACAGAGTAAAGGACTATCAGTGTATATGTTGCAAATGCCTGTAGCTTGTCAACCCTTCTGGCATCATTCATTAGCTTCTGAAAATGTGGGTTGTTCAAGTCAATCGCGGGATGTGCGACCTTAGGCTCTTTGATATTTCTTGTAATTGCAACCTCCGATGCATATGCAGGAAAATTCACATCATCAAAAAGCGCATACAAAAGGATCGTAGCAAGGTATTCTGATGGTGATGTGCATTTGAACAAAGAGCAATAATGTGTAAGCTGGTTGTCTGTTGACAGGACGTTGCTCAGATATGACTGCAGTGAAACTATAAAATCAGAGTCCAGTGCGCCTTTTGTTTCTATAAGATTGTCAAGATGAGCGCACAGCTTGTCGTAATCTATCGCATTCAGCAGAGCTCTTATAGGAAGAGGCTGCTCGTTTCCGGAAAAGTTCTTATTTGCCAGGTTGGAAAAGAAAACACTCAGCTTCGTGCCTGTAGGATAGCTCTCGTCAGGATGGATGAGATAGTACAGAGGTTTCTGGGCTGAATCTGCATCCTTCTTAAGCCATTCTATATCCGCATCCTTGAAGACGGAAAATGACATTGTTTTGTCAATATCGTCATATTGGTTCGGATTCTGTGAAAAGAATAATTGGCTGAAAGTATGTTTGTTGGAGTATGAAGACGTCTGTGGAACAATGGGAATGTTAAGCCCCAGATGCTCTGTGAAAAGTTCCTCCAGAGAGCATATGTGTTCCGCCGGTCTGGTACGATATTTCATCTTTTGTTTCCCCCTCATGGAAATGAAATAGGTTGGTTTAGTAAATATATGTGCTAAGCACTATATGAATATATAACAAAAAATGAGCTATTTCAACATAACAAAGGATATATTTCAATAAAATAGAATAATGAATTCTCAATAAAGAAAATAGGCAATGAAACGTGCAATATAGACAATGGTATGTCTGGAGTACGGATTACATTGCCTGAAAGTCATATTACTTCAGACTCTATAATATCAGGTAATAATTGATAAAGATCATTTATTTCTTTAAATTGATATGCAATGAGGCGGAGAACCGCATAGATAAATGAGGGGGAGAGAATTCAATATGACAATAGGCGTATGCGATGTAAATCCAGACGAGACGCAGAGAACAGTATATTTCCTGCGCTCTCAAATTAAAAACAACATTATTGATAACGAAAATGTGAGATTTGTTTCATATAACCTTGATTCAGTAATGCTGGATATCGACTATCAGAAGTTCGACTGTGACATCTTTATAACGGAGCTTCTGTATCCAAATGGCAAGAATGGTGTAAAACTGGCAAAAAGGATCAATGCCGTAGCCCCATCTTGCAAGATTCTTTTTTATGCAAACAAAATCCCTGAAGAACTGGACATATACGAGGCGAATCATGTGAATTGTATGCTTAAAGGCAGGCATGATGCAAGACTTGTGACATTCATGAATGATCTTGTGGAGAAGATGAGCAATGATGACAAGAAGCAATTCATCAAAATCCGATATGACAGGAGCGTAAATATCCTTGATTGCCGCGACATAATGTACATCAAAATAGAGAACAGAGTCACGATATATTACACAAATAAAAAAAATGACCAGCGTGATGGCAAATATTACGAATACAGACCTCTCAGCGAGATCATGAAAGACCTCCCAGATAATTTTGTGAGATGCTCAGCCGCTGCGGTGGTTAACAGGGACTATATCAGTAATTATAATCACCAGACAGTTACGATGGTTGATGGGGAGGAGATAAAGATTGGTAGACGGTATGGAGATGTTAATGCAAATAGAAAGGAGAAAGTAGTTCAATGAAAAAAAGAGAAATAAGAAAGTTTATTGTGATGATTATGGGCATAATACTGCTGGTTTCAGAGGTTCAGTTGTTTAGTGGTGATAATGTATATGCCAGTACAAAAACAAGTAGGTACGAGCAGCTATATGTGCCGTCATATGCGGCAATGAGTGGGAAGATGCTGTATTACGCAGTGGGATCAGGGGCTCAAGGAGGGCGGTTGTATATGTACAATACATCTACAAAACGTCAGAAAAAAATATCTGATTTGCGCTGTACGGATCTGACAATTACAAAAAAAAATATATATTGCACTGTAAATAAATATATTGGTTCCGATGCCCGTAACAGGTATGTATATAGAATGTCAAAGGATGGTAAGAAGACGAAAGTCCTTGCGGAAGGCTATAGCCCTGTTGTTGTCGGAAAGTATATTTATTATATAGGTGTTAAGAAAGGCTCTGCTCCGTGGAATGCAAACGTTAAGGTTGAATATGGCTCTACGGGCATATATAGAATGGATTCCAACGGAAGAAACAAGAAGTGCATTTATCGATTCAGTGGGAAGGTTTCAACAGATAAGCTCATTGCTGGAAAAAATCGGGTCATATTTACTGGAAGTAATTCTGTCACATATGCAATAGGAACAAACGGAAAGATGACTCGTGCGAGTATTTCAACTTCAAAAAACAGAATTAGTACATTTACATGGCTTACAAGTTCAACAATTAATAAACTTCCGATATCAAATAATAAATATGGTTACATATATAAGATACAGGGAGCCGCACTTGTCAGGTGTAAAGGAACAAGTCGTAGAACCATATTTAAAGTCCCTGCACAGTATGTTAGAAATGGTGGAATAAATTATGTAATAGATTGTGGAGATTATCTGTTTGTTGTTTCGGGTTACACATATGCGTTCGTTGTTAGTAAGAGTGGAGCGGGCGTAAAAAATGTTGCAGCAGCTTTGATTGGATATTGATGTTGTTATTACGGAGTTTGCCGAAAAAAGCAAAATACAGACATGGCAAAACGACATACAGACATGCAAAAACGTGGAGATATATAGTATATGATATAATTTCACAAGAGATGGAGGGGATTAGAATGATAACATATAAGGTATATTCCGACATAGGAAACAGGGAGAAAAACGAGGATTCCGTTGGAAATTTCCATGTAAATCAGAGAGATATATTTGTATTGGCTGATGGACTCGGCGGTCATGGACGTGGTGAAGTTGCTTCTTCAAAGGCGATAGAAACAGCCAGAGATCTTACACAATTAGTTGGAGACAGTAACGCTGACCTTTTGTCAGATATATTTGAAGAAGCTCAAAAACGAGTAATGAATATTCAAGAGGGTACATTCGCAAATGGCATGAAAACGACTCTTGTTGCGTTAGATATATGTTGCGATCAGATCAAATGGGCCCATATAGGCGATTCACGTCTATATTATTTTCAAAATTGTAAGTTGGTTGAAAGAACTTTGGATCATAGCGTTCCTCAGATGTTGGTTCTGGCGCACAAGCTAAAGGAGAAAAAAATCAGAGGGCATGAAGACCGGAATAAATTGCTGAGGGTTATAGGTAGTCCATGGGAGACTAAAAAGTATGATTGTTCTGAGATTATAAATAAAAATGGATTTCAGGCATTTCTTTTGTGTTCAGATGGGTTTTGGGAATTGATAGATGAAAAAGCAATGACTAAGACTTTGAAGAAATCAAACAGTGTTGATGAGTGGTTGGATGCAATGGTTGAGATAGTAAGGCAAAACGGTAAGTGTACGGATATGGATAACAATTCGGCGATTGCCGTTTGGGTTAAGTAGGTAAATATTGTTGGAGGATATATTGAATGCAGAGAAGATGTCTAAATTGTTTTAATTTATTTGACATAGTATATAGCGATAAGGAAGAGAGAGAGGTCTGTCCATACTGTGGATATTGCGAGGGAACACCACCTAAAGAATTATATCATTTATATCCGGGAGTTGGTTTATACAATAACAGGTATGTGATAGGTACATGTATAGGATTTGGCGGATTTGGTATTACATATAAGGCTTGGGATAATGTACTTGAGACGGTTGTGGCTGTGAAAGAGTATTATCCAACTGGTCTTGTGCAAAGGGTTCCAGGAAAGCCACAGGTAATTATTTATACTGGTGAAAGTAAAGAAGAGTATATGCAGGGATTGGAAAGATTCTTGGATGAAGCAAAAAATATGGCGAAATTTGTCGATAATCCAAATATTGTTCATGTTGATGCTTTTTTTGAGGAAAATAATACTGCGTATCTTGTTATGGAATATTTGCCAGGAATGACTTTGAAGAGTTATTTAAAGTCAAAGGGAGGTCGTATAGGCTGTGAAGAGGTTATACCTATAGCTGATGCGGTAATAACAGCTCTCAAGGAGATACATGCTGGCGGAATAATACACAGAGATATCAGTCCTGACAACATAATGTTGTGCAACGATGGGCGGATTAAGCTCCTAGATTTTGGCGCTGCAAGATTTTCAGATGCTGATCAGGAAAGAACCAGATCTATTATTTTGAAACCTGGATTTGCTCCACCAGAGCAGTATCAGGCAAAAAGTAAGCAGGGACCATGGACAGATATATATGCGTTATGTGCAACTGTATATCGCGCAATAACAGGAGTATTACCGGACGAATCTGTTAATAGAGTTATAGAGGATACAGTACAATCTCCAATTCAGATATACAGTGATATTCCTGAAAGAATAAGTAATACTGTTATGAAAGGAATGTCAATATATCCTGAAATACGATTTTCAAATGTAGACGAATTAAAAAAGGCTCTTGATGGAGAAAAGAAAGTTATGGAGCCAAAGAAAGAACTTCGTGTACGCAGAATGAAGCGAACGATAACAGTAGGAATTGCACTTCTTATCGTCGTGTCAATGTCACTTTATGTGTACAACATGTATAAAAATAAAAAAGCTGATGTGGTTATGAATGCTGCTGATATATCGATCTGGATTGCAGTGGATGATCAAATGAATGAAGATGGCGCAAAGGCAATGATGGATAGTGGAATAGAAGCATTCACAAGTAGTCAAGAGAAGGTAAATGTTAATTATAAATTTATACCAGAAGATCAATATGGCAGTGAATTATTAAAAGCATACGAGAATGGAGAGATGCCTACAATATTCCAGGCTCAATATGCAACAAAAGAGATTATGGAGGATGCGGCCAGCGTAGATAAAGTTTATGAATATATGGAAAAGTCGGGATCTGACGATTGCTATCTGTTAGAAAATTATAAAAATTCTATTGAAGAAAGCAAAAAAATTCCATTAAGCTTTGAGGCACCTGTTGTATATGTAAAAAGAAGCTCAGAAGTTAAGAATATAGATAATCTGACTATAAGCGACTACAAGCAGATAGAAAGCATGAGTGATGATAGTTTCTATATATCAGAATCTGCGGAAGATATGCTTCTGAGTTCGCTGAATAGTGATGAGAATAGTCAGAATATTGATGATAAAAGAAAAAAAGAATGGAAAAAATTAGGTGGAAGTGAAATATATAAGCAGTTTTTATCTGACGATAAACTATTATACTATTTCGGTTCAACGGAGGACTATAAATTTGTAAATGACAGTTGGGCTGGAAGATATAAGATCGTGAAGATAGAAAGTGATTCAGTTTATGTAGAACCAACTAATGAATTGTCGATAAGTGGAACAACCAGTGATGATGAGAGCAGAGCGGCTTCTTTGTTAATAAGCTATATGTTAAAACAGGGAGCTCAGGAAGCGTTGTTCTTAGGAACATCTTATAGCGATAATGGTGTGGATAAATTGCAGAAAATTGAAGGATTACCAGTTAATAAATCTGCGTTGAAGTCATATACGGATACTAATACTGAATTACAGATTATAGATTCTTACACAGATAACATGAAGATAAAACAGCAGTAAAGTGGGAAGGAGAATATACAGATGCCTGAAAGAATATGTATGGGATGTATGGAAAAATACAATGACAAATACAGTATATGTCCGTATTGCGGTTATAATTCCGAATCTTCAGCTCAGGAGCCATATCATTTAACTCCAGGAACTGTTATTGGAGGAAAATATATTGTTGGTAAAGCAATAGGGTATGGAGGATTTTCTGTAACATATATAGGCTATGATTACAGTATTGATAAAAAGGTAGCGATAAAAGAGTATATGCCTTCTGAGTTTGCAACAAGATCTCCAGGATCTTCACAGGTTGTAATTTTCACAGGTGATAGAGAAGAACAATTCCGTGGAGGAATAGAAAAATTTGTTGATGAAGCAAAACGATTGGCAAAATTTCGTGGAACTCCGGGAGTAACAGATGTTTATGACGTGTTGGTAGAGAATAATACTGCATATATAGTGATGGAATTCCTTGAGGGAGAGACACTCAAAGAGTATCTGGGAAAAAACGGAAAGATTTCACCTGATGAAGCGATAGAAATGATGCTTCCTATAATAAGAACGTTAAAGACGGTAAATGCTCAGGGAATCTTACATAGAGATATTGCACCAGATAACATTTTTATGACCAATAATGGTGAAGTAAAACTCATTGATTTTGGCGCTGCAAGACAGGCTACATCTACAAATCATAGCAAGAGTTTATCTGTAATAGTGAAGCCGGGATATGCACCACCAGAGCAATATAGAAGTAGGGGAGATCAGGGTTCCTGGACAGATGTATATGGATGCGGTGCCGTGTTATATAAGATGATAACTGGAGTTACCCCTGAAGATTCGATGGATCGAGATGCGAAGGATTCACTGAAAGATATATCAAAATTTAATATAGATATTACGACTAATCAGGAAAATGCAATTATGAATGCTCTGAATCTGGAGATAGAGGATAGAACACCAGATATGGAGAGATTGGAATATGAGCTTACTACGGATGAAGAAGTTGCAAGAATAAAGGCTAAAAAGAAGAAAATGGATTTTGGACGTTGGCCATTATGGTTAAAGATATCGGTGCCTGCAGCGGCTGTTTTACTATTGACGCTGGGAACTTTATTGGTCACAGGCGTGATAAATTGGAAGATGTTTATACCGGGGGCGACATCTAAAGTCAGGGTGCCTAATGTTGTAAATCAAACGCTCAATGATGCAGAGATAATGATTCAAGAAAAGGATATGCTGATTCAGATAGTTGATCAGGTTGAATCTGATACGATTCCTAAAGGTGCGGTTTTGTCACAAAACATTCCTTATGGTACGGAAGTCAAAGGGGGAATGGTGTTAGAGGTTACAATATCTGGAGGCGTAGGACAGGTGTATATGCCTGATGTTGTTGGTTTATCTAAAGAAAAAGCTGAACAGGAATTGAAGGATCTGGGTTTGTTTGTAAAAACAGATACGGCTGAGAGCGAAATAAAGAAGGAATATATTTGCGCACAGCAGTACAAGTATGGCGAGGCTGTAGATAAAGGTTCAGAGGTTAACCTTACGGTGTCATTGGGTAAAAAAGAGTATGACAATTCGAAGAAAACAGAAGTGCCGAATGTTGTAGGTGAAAAATGGGATGATGCAAGAAAAATGGCATCTGATAAAAGAATATACATATATAAATCAGATATAAAGAACAGTGATACTGTTGAGAAAGATATAGTTATGAAACAGTCTTTGAAAGCTAAGTCAAAGGTGGAAGAAGGTTCTGACTTAGGCGTTGATGTGAGCCTCGGAATAAATACAACGCATGTTCCAGATGTTGTATATAAGAGTTTTGATGAAGCTTCAAAACTTATGAATGACAGTAAGATAAAAATAGAGGTTACATACAAGAAGAGTGATGTGGTAGCTAAAGATCATGTAATATCCCAGAGCGTTGAGGCGGGAACAGAGGTGAAAGTATGGTCTACAGTATCGCTGTGTATAAGTGAGGGCAGTGATAAGATTGATGCTGCACCTAGATATGAAGATACTGATAAGAAGAATACAACATCAGAGCAAACAAAAACAACAGAGAAGACAACGGAGAAAAAATCAGAGAGTAAGAAGAAAGATAAGAACACTGAGGACAAAAAAACAGAACATGCTACAGAAGAACAGCGCACAGAGAATAAGACAGAAAGAACAACTGAGAATGTAAAACCATCAAAAGACGATACTATGGTAGAAGTTCCTAGTTTGGTTGGAATGTCTCTGCAACAGGCCGAAGCAACGCTGGAAAGTAACGAATTAAGTGTTGGCAATGTGGAATACAGGTCTTCCTCGTCTTCCAGTACAGGTATGGTTTTGGATCAGGGAATTGGTTCGAATCAGAAGGTAAAAAAAGGAACCCAGATCTCATTGATAGTTTGTTCAAATGATACTGTGACAATGTATCGATATAGGGATGTTCAGGATTATGACACCAAAAAGACTAACAGTAACAGCACTCCAAGTGGTTATACATATTACAAAACGGAAGAAAGCCAGTCTTATGGAGATTGGGGAGGTTGGTCTGCTTGGAGTCCAAATTATGTTCAGTCTAGTGACACATGTAACATGGAGGCAAAAGATGGAGCTGTGTTTGGAAGATATGATACATACAGGGCAGATGGTTCTTATGTATCAACAAATGACAAATGGCAGAATTCAGGATCTGTAAGACGTGAGTATTATTTACCATGGGATGAAGTATCACGTGCAGATCAATTTCAGTGGCCTGGCAGTTCGACTGAAAGATGGGTATTTAATAGTAATGGAGAAGTTAATTACAGAAATGTTTCAGGCACTGGTGAGTGGTCGTGGACGGGTACTGTCTACAGATATCAGACCCGGTCTGTGAATAAGGTATATACATACTGGTACAGAAAGCCAATTTACGGTTCGTGGTCTGAGTGGGGCACATCAAGAGTTAGCGAATCTTCAACAAGACAGGTTGAGACAAGACAAGATTATGTATATGAACAATACTAGGAAGTAACAGGAGGCTGTATGGTATGGCGGAACAATTATGTATGGGATGTATGAATAAGTTTGATGAAAATGATAGCGTATGTCCATATTGTGGATATAGGGTGGATACTCCGCCCGCAGAGCCATATCATTTAGCTCCGGGAGTAATACTTGGCGGGAAGTATATTGTAGGAAAAACCATAGGATATGGTGGATTTTCGGTTACATATCTGGCATATGATTATAGTCTTGAGAAGAAAATAGCTATTAAGGAATATCTGCCATCTGAATTTGCAACAAGGGCTGTTGGCTCATCAACGATATCTATCTTTAGTGGAGATAGGACTGACCAGTTTAACGGAGGAATAGAAAAGTTTATTGATGAGGCAAAGAGGCTTGCAAAATTTAAGGGAACAACAGGAATAACAGATGTGTATGATGTGTTCCGTGAAAATAATACAGCATATATTGCTATGGAATATCTGGAGGGACAAACGTTAAAAGAATTCCTTCAAGATAACGGGAAAATAGATTATCAAAAAGCTGTTGATATGATGATACCTATAATAAGGACTTTGAAGAAGGTTCATGAAAAAGGGATATTACACAGAGATATAGCTCCAGATAATATTTTCATAACTTCAAATGGAGAGGTAAAGCTTATTGATTTTGGCGCTGCAAGACAGGCGACATCAACAAATCACAGCAAAAGCCTGTCGGTTATAGTTAAACCGGGATATGCGCCGCCTGAACAGTATAGAAGCCGTGGAGAACAGGGACCGTGGACAGATGTATATGGTTGTGGTGCAACTTTGTACAAAATGATAACTGGCGTAACTCCGGACGATTCAATGGAGAGATGTTCTAAAGATACACTGGAATTACCATCAAAGTTTGCAGGGAACATATCAGAGAATGTTGAGAATGCTATATTGAATGCTTTAAATATAGAAATCAATGACAGAACTCCGGATATGGAAAGACTGGAATATGAACTTACGACAACGGATGTTGTACACAAAAATCGTGTAACATCAAAATCCAGAGATCTTGGAAGATGGCCAACATGGTTGAAAGCAGTGGTAGCAGCATCAATATTAGCTGTACTGGTAGTTGGGACCTTATTGGTAACTGGTGTAATAAATTGGAATTCATTTATTTCCTCGGATGACAGATCGGATGCAAGAGTGCCAAATGTTATAAATCTTACAGTTGATGATGCTGAGAAAATACTGGCCTCTGAAAATATAGATATGAAAATTGTTGATAAGCAGGAGTCGGAAGATATACCTAAGGACTCAGTATTATCACAAAATATAAGTGGTGGAAGTCAGGTACAGAAAGGTATGACAGTAGAAATAGTTGTATCGAGTGGAAAAGGACAGGTGTATATGCCTGATTTCACTGGATTAGGACAGACTGAAGCCGTGGAACAAGTTGAAAAGATGGGGCTGCATGCGAAGATTGAAACACAAGAAAGTGAAATAGCTCAGGATTATATATGTGACCAACAATATAAAGAAGGAGAAAAAGTAGATAAAGGCTCAGAGATATTATTGAAAGTATCTATTGGCAATAGTAGTTATGATGAGAGCGCAGAAACTACAATTCCAGATGTTGTTGGTGAAACATGGGAGAATGCAAGAAAGTGTGCAAGAGAGAAAAAGATATACATATATAAGGAAGAAACACTTAATGACAGCAAGGTTGCTCAGGGAAACGTGATAAAGCAGAATCATAAGTCTGGAGAAAAAGAAAAACAGGGGTTTGTGTTGGGGGTAAAAGTTTCTCTTGGTGTAAAAATGACTCATGTTCCTGATGTAGTTTATAAGAGCCTTGAAGATGCCCGGAAACTTATGGATGAGAGTAATCTTCAGATAGAGGTCGAATATGAACAGAGTGATAAGGTTGAGAAGGATCATGTAATATCGCAAAGTATAAAACCAGATACGGAGGTTGAGAAAAAAACAATTATAAAACTTGTGGTGAGTAAAGGCAATGGCTCTGAAGATAATTCAGAAGCAACTAGTGATACAGAAGAAACAACAGAAATTACTACAGAGGATATACCTACGACAGCCCAGGAGACTACTACTGAAGAAGAAACGACAGAAGCACCAGAACCAGATGATGAACCGACAAAAGCAATCGTTCCAGATTTATCTGGATGTAGTGAAGATTCTGCTATATCGATGTTGTATGATGCGGGGCTTTCAGTTGGAAGCATAGAGTACAGGTCTGATCCTAATTCATATGATGGTGCTGTCTTAAGTCAAGGTGTTTCTGCATATTCCGAGGTCGATTATGGAACATCGGTTTCACTGATAATTTGTAATAATGAAAAAGATGAGAGCGGAAATTATATTTGCCCAGAATACTAACAGTAGAGGATAAAAATGGAGAATGTTAAGAAAATCAATTCAAGACAGCAGGTTCTAAATCATGTTCCACAGGATGGAGGTGCGATTATCGGTGTCAGAGGGTATCTGGCAGGGGTTATTATTGCTGTGAATTATGGAAATATCATAACTATAGGCAGGGATCCGGCAACATGTAATTTGATCATGGAGGGAGATTTCATCAGTCGTACACATTGCAGATTAAGCTACAACAATGGTACTGGTTTGTACACAATAGAAGACCGATCAACAAATGGAGTAATCCTTCCGGATGGTCAAATAACAAAAAAAGGACAGGTTGTTTCAGTTGCTGGTGGAACACATATATGTATCGGAACATATAGTGAAGAACTTTTATTACGATAAATTTTGAGAAATGGAGAGTGGATGAGATGAGTGAAAGCTGTCTATTAAGATATTTAAAAAAAATAGGCCTGAGCGTGCTGATAACGATGGTCTTTGTTATGAATGGTCTAATAGGTTCGGTCATAACTGCGTACGCTGAAAACACTGTGGTTAGTGAAAGCAATGAAGATATAACGGACGATGGTGGCGTAAATTATTACATTTTTTGGGATTTTAAAAGATCAATATATTTGGACGAGTATGATGCAAGAAATGACTCAGGAAAAAACTTGGAATATGTTGGAACTCTAATTAGTAATTTTGCAGAGAGAAGCGGAGATTTGACAAGAAATATAGAGGTGTATTATATAACATCTTCTGAAGCTGAAAAGAAAACCGGAGATTTTACGACCATAAAGAACAATACAGGAGTGGTAAATCTGTCGGATGTCATCAGCCAGTCTCGTAATACTAATGATTTTGTGGATTCTGAAAATAGGGATCCTGATGAATTTAATAACGAATTGTATGCTGTATTGGAGAATAAAGAAAATACAGACAATACAAATGTGTATATATTGCTAACCGATGGTCAGGAAAAGTTACAAAAGGAAAGTAAGGAGCTTTTAAATGAAAGTAATAGTTTAGTGTATTGGGTCGATATATCCAGATATAAGGCTACTCCGGACACTACACGTAAAAGATATGATTCGATGAAGGGGATAGACAACTTCTTTAAAGAGGATTGCATTGATGCGGCACCATTGGATGAAGCTGCTGATGATGTGCTCCTAAATATAGAGACAGATGTAGCAGGAAGATTAAATATCGATTATTCAATTAATAATGAAGAATCAATAACAGAAAATAGTACAACATCTGACAATTGGACGGGATATGCAACAACAGAAGTCGTTGAGGTAACAGCGGTAGAATTATATGGTGTTGCAACACCTACAGATGGCGGCGTTGGAAGTAATAACGATGGATTTATCAATAAGCTTAAGTCATGGTGGACGAATGGAATAGTTGGAAAGCTGATAATTATATTTTCAGCTCTAGTTGTGGTTGTAGTTATTACTTTAGTGATTATTTTGACTGTTAATCGTAGGCAGAAGAAAAAACGCAAAATAGAATGCCACAGAAAAAATGTACAAATAACAAATAATAATGATGTAGGCATGGATAATGGACATAACTACAATAATTCGATTGATGTACAGATAGAGGTTATAGGAAGAAAGCCTGATGTGAAAAATGTTCATATAAATGGAAGTGCATTTATAGGCAGGGCAAACACCTGTGACGTTTTTATCAATGAAGTTACAGTTTCAAGACAGCATATTGTATTGGAATGTAAAAATGGAGAGTTATTCGTTCAGCCGTTGATGACTGCGACAAACAGTACAAAATTAAATGGCAAGCAGATAACTGACAGACATCAGTTGTTTTCGGGAGACAGACTGATGATCGGTGCAGTAGGAATTATAGTAAGGTGGTGATGTGAATGAATATTACATATGCATTGGGTAAAGGAACATATTTATCAAGTCGCTATCGTATAGATGAAATTATTGGCCAAGGTGGATTTGGAATAACTTATGTGGCATATGACGAAGCAGAAGGCAAAAAGTGTGCTGTGAAGGAATATTTCCCGAGGGATAGTGCCGTAAGATTATCAAATGGAAAAGAAGTAAAAACGGTATCAGATGAGAAAATAGAAATTTTTAATCATGGCCTTACGAGATTCATGGAAGAGGCAGATGTTCTATGGAAGCTCCAAGGCGTTGAATCTGTTGTATCAGTGTATGACAGGTTTAAAGAAAATGGAACCGGATACTATGTGATGGAATATGTTGACGGAGTTACATTAAAAAAACTTGTCAGGGAAAATGGTAAATTAAAGTTTAAATATGTAAACAAAATTTTATTTGATGTCGGAACTGCGCTTATTCAGGTTCACGCATTGAATATATTCCATAGAGATATAAAGCCAGACAATATCATGGTGGATAGCACCGGTGTAATAAAGCTCATTGATTTTGGAAATGCCAAAAATATAAAAAGACAATCTGGTAACGAACAATTGTCAGTGATGCTTACTCCTGGATTTGCTCCTTTTGAGCAGTATTCATCAAAGTCTGAGCAGGGTACATTTACTGATGTGTATTCACTTGCAGCAACCGTATACTATCTACTTACGGGAAAGATGCTATTAAACCCTAATGAAAGACTGCTATCCAGTGAAGATATAGTTCTGGATGACGAGGACATTCCAGAGTATGTAACTGATGCTTTATATAAAGCATTGAGAGTAAATTATAAAGAACGAACGCAGACTATTTATGAATTTTTATCAGATATGAGGCTGATAAATGAGACTGTATATTCTCATGATGATAACCAAAATGCGGATATCTTAAAAAAGAATAATGAGAATAAGGCCAACGGAATACATGCGATTACGGATAACCTTATTTCTGCAACACATGGACGAATTCCGCATCCATACATAGTTATTATTTCTGGAGACAATGAAGGTACTACCATTGATATACCTCTGGATAGAGGAGTAATTGTTGGCCGAACCAAGAATTATGCCCAGATTATATTCAAACAGGATGAATTTATAAGTAAAAAACACTGTGAGGTCTACTACGACAGCCTAGAAGATTTGATATACATTACGGATTTATCTACGAACGGAACATGGGTTAATGGGTACAAGCTTAATCCAAACCAAGTATATTCCGTGGATAAAGGAAGTGTGGTGACACTGGCAAATCAGAAATGTTCTTTTAAGGTAGGAGTGACATATTTATGAGAGAAGAAGCGGCAAGACAAAATGAAGTTACAACAGTCAGACTTACTGAAGAAATAAGCTGGGAAAGTATAGATCGTAAAGAAAATGCATTGCATATTGAAATCGGGCAGTCATCAATAATAGGAACAAGGAGTTATCAACAGGATTCTTTATTTGTGGCAAAGTATGAAAACGGAATGACTTTAGCTGTAATTTGCGATGGTATGGGTGGTTTGAACGGTGGTGAATTGGCAAGTAATACAGCGGTGAAAATGTTAGTGAATGATTTTAAGTCAGTGAATGATTTTAGTGAGGTTCCAATATTCTTAGAGAGGGAAGTTGTACGTCTCGATGAGTGTGTAGCAGATCTCGAGGATGAGTATGGAAATGCATTGGGAGGCGGTTGTACTTTAGTGTGCGTTGTTACAAAAGGGAATGGTATGTATTTCATATCAGCAGGTGACAGCAGAATTTATATAGTGAGAGACAATGATATACAAGCAATAAACAGAGATCATAATTTCAGACTGCAGTTGGATACAATGCTGAGAAATGGACAGATAACCGAGAAAGAGTACGAGATGCAGGAGAATCAGGCCGAAGCGCTTATAAGTTATTTAGGAATGGGCAATATCTCGTTGACGGATAGTAACACTGAGCCATTTTATCTGGAAGAAAATGATCTGATACTATTATGCAGCGATGGTCTTTATAAGAGACTTAGCAACGAACAGATATTAGATATTGTTTTGGATAATCAGAATAGTATGCAGGTGATAGCTGAACGATTAAATAAGGTTGTTATGCAGCTAACACAGAGAAATCAAGATAATACGTCGGTAATTCTGCTTAGATATGGCAGATAAAGGGCAGAAAGATGCCGTCATAAATATACAATCAAGAGGAGGACAAATTTATGAATTTAACAAGATGTGCGAAAGGTCATTACTATGATATGGACAAGTTTTCAATGTGTCCACATTGTGCAAGTGCAAATGAAGGTATGGGACAGACAATGAGATATACTCAGCCGGTAAATGATTCTGCATTTTCAGGTGGAACATCAGTTTCCAGCAATGCGACTGATGATACTGTAAATTATACAGATGCCGATACATCATTCACAGACATGATAAATGATGCAAAAAACAAGCCGGAAAAAGATGATGACGATTCAGTGACAATAGGTTTCAGTGGAAGTTCAGGAAAATCAGAAGTTGTAGGATGGGTTGTTTGCATTGAGGGAAGTGATAAAGGAACCGGATTCCCATTAAAGACCGGAAGAAATTTTATAGGTAGAAATGCAAATCAGGATATAGTTCTTGCAAAGGATAGAACAGTATCAAGAGATAAGCATGCGATAATCGTATATGAGCCAAGACAGAGAAAGTTTATTGTTCAGCCTGGAGATTCCAGAGGTCTGTTCTACTTAAATGATGAGGTCGTTTTGGGATCAAAAGAACTCAATGCATATGATGTAATACTTGTGGGCGAGACAAAGCTGGCGTTTATACCTTTCTGTGGAAAGAAGTTTAGCTGGGATGATGGATTACAGAGTGAGGAGGAGTAAATATGTATACTGGAAAAATTACATTTATTCAGGGAGAATTACAGGGAAGTAGTATAGATCTTCAGCCTGGTAAGCAGCAGGTTCTGGGACGAAATGGAGCGAATTGTAATATTTTCTTCCAGTCTGACAGAGTCAGCAGGGTTCATTGTGCAATAACATTTGACGAAAATACAGGACGGCTGAGTTTGCTTAATTATTCAACATCGGGAACAACAGTAAATGGTAATGAATTGGGACCACAGCAGACAGTAAATATAGATAATGGAGCAAAAGTAAAGCTTGGTCATTCAGACAATGTGTTTACGTTTTCTGCACAGCTTGTAAATACGAATGTCAGTACACCTAAAAGGACGGGAGTTATCAAAAGATTGTCTAAAAAGTACACGCCTCGACCAGATAATGGTGCATCTATATTTGAAGATTACCTGGTAGAAGATGATGAAAAAGAAGTGCTTACACTGTCTAATGATCGTGTACTCAATTTCTTTACTGGAAAAGGATTGCTTAAGAATAAGGCAGTGCTTACAAATAGAAGATTATACATAAATGAGCATAAAGGAATTATATCATATGCATATTCAAGAGAGGTAGTAGAGCTTGATGAGATTACAGGCACATCGATAGTGAAGAGAAATCCTATATGGAGTTTGGTTATGGCCGGTGTTTGGCTTGTTGTAGGAATTATTTCGATGTCGATTACAGGCGTTGCTGCTACATTCTTGCCATTCCTTGCGCTGACACTTATACAGGCGTATACATACCTAAAACTGTGGGGAAATTGGTTTGTTGTTCATTTCCCAGGAGGAAAATATACCTTCTCGATTAAAAATATTTCATTGTATGAAGTAACAGAATTTCAGAGAGCAATATGCGCTTTGAAGAGAAAAGAATTGAAATATAGCGATATGTAGGCATTTGGTGTAAGAGGAGAGTATATATGGCGAATAATAATGCAAAGATAAAATTTTTATCCGGGCAGTATGCCGGATCAGAAATCGAATTGACACCGTTTACAGCAATAGTGTTGGGAAGAAATCCTGCGGTATCAAATTTTGTGTTCAGTAATGAAAATATAAGTAGAAAGCACTGCTCGATACAATACAATCCAAATGACAGAAGATTTGCTGTGAGTGACTATTCTTCATCAGGCACATACATAAATAATGTGAAGAGAATGCAGCAGGGGAGCGTGGAGTATCTGAATGGAGGAGACACTATTAAGTTAGGTCGTACTGATGAGATAATCCAGCTTATCGCACCTCAGAGATTTGAAAATGAACGAGGGGCAAGTGATCAGGATATTTATGATGATGATGACGATGACAGAGCAACTCAGAAGATGTCGGCATCTCAGGCAGCAGCTCAGCCGCAATTAACAGTGAGAGGCGGTTCTGAAGATAGCTATAACGCTGGAAATAGCGAAGCATCTGTTCAAAATCAGGTCAATAATAATCAATATAATGGTCAGTTTGTACAGAAAGTGTCGTGTACATTGGGAACAATTGGTTTAATTTTTGCGGGTGCAGCATTTTTGGTATGTCTTATATCACTTATTTATATCTTGGCTACAGATGCACAACATTTTGCACCAGCATGTGTAGTTTATATAAATAATTGGGGTGGCTCATTTGAATTCATTGCAGTATTTGCCTTTGTCGGTTTAATACTTGGAATAGTTCAATTATCAAAAAATGTTACAAAGGATGCCAAAATAAAAAATATAGGAACTGTTGCTATTGTGTTGGCTGTAGTTGCAATGTTGTTGTTCAGTTATATTTATATGTCTGCTGCATCATGCCCGAAGAGGGAACTTATCGAGTATGGAATTGGACAGGCTGGAGAATCTTTAGATGATATGCTGAATGAGCTGTTTCAGTAAAAATAAAACTTGAAGATATGAGGTGATGGTGACATAAGTGGAATTAATTTGACTGATAGAGGTTTACAAATAGTCGCCATCACCGAATTTATTAAAAAGGGGATTTATTATGAGAATTTTACGAGATGTATTAGGTGCTATTATTACTACTATTATTGTATTTTTTTCAATGTCAGTATGTGCTATGGCTGATGAATATGAAAGTGGTGATTATAAATATGAGATAAATCCAGACGGTAATACAGCAACGATAACGCAATATATGGCTGAAAATGAAATTGTAGAAATTCCAGCATATATTGATAATTATAAAGTGACAATAATCGGTGAGGGAGCTTTTTTTGGTAAATTAATTACAAAAGTGAGTGTACCAGATACTGTTGAAAAAATATCTTCTAGTGCATTTCGCAGTTGCAGTATGGAAGACATACAATTACCAGACAGCTTGAAAATTATAGAGGATAATGCATTCGAACAATGTGTTTATTTGAAAAAAATATATATCCCATCGGGAGTAGAGGAGATAAGAAGCGAAGCATTTTATCATTGTGAAAGTTTAAATGAAATATATATATCTTCTGGTGTTAAGGAAATAGGCTCTTATGCATTCTGTGGATGTGGTAATATAAATTCTATTGTGGTGGATGAAGCAAATACTTATTTTGATAGCAGGGAAGAGTGTAATGCGTTAATTGAAACGAGTAGCAATTCTATCCTGCGTGGCTGTATAAATACGGTAATACCTAAAAGTGTAACGTGTATAGGGGTATGCGCATTTGATCATTGCAATAATTTAAGCAGCGTAGAAATTCCATCAAATATCGTGAAAATAGACAGCGAAGCTTTTTACAATTGCCCAGATCTGAAAAAAGTTGTTATTCCGGAAAACGTAGTAGAAATGGGGGCTGGTGTTTTTTCTCATTGTGAAGCATTAACTAGTGTAGAATTATCAAAGAATATAAAAGAATTACCTAAAGAATTATTTTTTTTGTGTACAAGCTTAGAGTATATAGAATTGCCATCTGGGCTTATTTCTATAGGAACAAGAACATTTAGAGAATGTACGGGGTTAAAAAACATCTATATACCACAAAGTGTTAAATATATAGGAGATGGAGCCTTTGAGGGGTGTTCCTCTTTGAGCTTTGTTAAACTTCCGAATAATATTGAAACAATTGATAGTTGTGCGTTTGCCGCATGCACAAATTTAAAAAACATTACAATTCCAGAGCATGTAAAAAAATTAGGAATGTCAGCATTTGCTTATTCAGCGTTGACTAGTGTAGTAATACCATCGGGGATAGAAATTCTTCAGAGTGATATTTTTAGTAATTGTGTAGATTTAAAAAAAATAGAAATATTAGAGGGATGCTCAGAAATATCAGAAGGGATGTTCAATGGTTGTATAAGTCTGATGGATGTTCAACTTCCGGATGGAATTAAATATATAGGAGAAAAAGCATTTGCAGAATGCAAGAACTTATCAAGTATATTAATTCCGAATAGTGCCATTATAATAGAACCTGATGTATTCAGTCAGCACAATAATATGTTTGAAATTAAATGTTATGATGGTTCGGTTGCATACAAATATGCCGTTAATAATTCAATTAAATACACAATTATAGAGGCTCCACTACTTGATATATCACAGGCAGAGATTTCGGGTATAAAAAATAAGAATTATGATGGAATTTCACAAAAACAGGATAGTATAAGTGTTAAATTGAATGATGTTCAGCTTCTGGAGGGAACGGATTATATATTATCTTATGAAAATAATATATATCCAGGAGAAGCAAAAGTAATAATATCTGGAATTGAAAAGTATTGTGGTTCTATAGAGAAAACATTTTTAATTATAAAGCAGATTGTAAATATCGGGACAAATTCAAATATCAGCATTTCAAATATTCCGAGCAGTGTAACATACAGTGGATCACAAATAACATTCCCTAATTTGAAGGTTACAATATCTGACACTGTTTTGGAGGAGAAAAAAGATTATATTGTTACTTATACTGGAAATATAAATGTTGGAAACATGAATATTATTATCACCGGAATAGGTGATTATACAGGAAGTATTACGAGAAAAGTAAGCATCAAACAGCGAGAAATCTCAGAAAAATCATCTTCAGTAACTGTAGCTGGAATTCCAAAAACTGAGGTATATACAGGCAAAGCGCATACATATTCTAAAATTGTTGTTAGATATAACAATGCGATGTTATCTTTGGGGAAAGACTATGATGTAAGATATTATAATAATAGAAATGTGGGAATTGCCAAAGTTGTAGTGTTAGGGAAGGGAAATTATACGGGAAGTATAACAAAAACATTTATTATAAAAATCCCTGTTGGAAAGGTGTATGTATCGGGTGGACTGAAGTACAAAGTTATGAGTTTTGGTTCTGATGGAAAAGGAAATGTAGCATTGATCGGAAGTGTGGATAAAAAAATTAATAAGAAATTCACAGTATTAAATGTAAAAAAATATGTGAATATTGGTGATGCTAAAATGAATGTGGTCGCAATAGGGGATAATGCATTCAAAGGATATATTTATCTGAAAAAGTTAATAGTAGGATCAAACGTAAAGTCGATAGGAAAAAATGCTTTTTATGGATGTAAATCACTTTCAAATGTGGCGATTGGTAAAAATACAAGGAGAATAGGTGACAACTGCTTTTCGAAATGTTCAAATTTGAGAAAAATGGACATATATTCGACATATCTAACAAAAACGTCTGTTAGAAAATGCGCATTTAAAGGTATATACTCCAAGGCTTTAATAAAGGTGCCAGCAAGATGCTTAAAATCGTATAAGAGTTTAATGGTACTAAGGGGGATATCAAAAAAAGCAAAGATAACAAGTAGATAATGGTTTGAGAACTGTATAAATTGCGATGATATATAGAGGTGAATGATTGTGAAGAAAATTATCAATGTAATATGGGTACTTCTAATATTGGGGGCTGTATTAGATGGAACTCAGATGAGAGTGAAAGCAGGGAATCTAGTATATGGAGATTATGAATATAGCCAAAATCCGAGTGATAAAACAATTTCTATTATAAAATATAATGGAAAAGATAGTGAAGTGGAAATACCTCAAAAGATAAATGGAATGAATGTTGTGAGTATAAGTGAAGAAGCATTTCAGTTTAAAGATACTATAGTTGACGTAGTTATACCTGAAGGGGTTACAGGTATAGGTTCTAGTGCTTTTTCATGCTGTAGTAATTTGAAACAAGTTTCATTTCCTGACAGTCTTGAGAAAATTGGATTTACAGCATTTTATAACTGTGAAAGTCTGGAAAACATATATATACCTGAAAATGTTAACACCATTGCAACGGAAGCCTTTTCTGGTTGTTCCAATATAAAAAAAATACAGGTTGCAGTCAATAATAAAGTTTTCGATAGTAGGAATAATTGCAATGCAGTAATAAATACAAGTAATGACGAATTGATTGTAGGGTGTATGAATACAAGGCTTGAATATGGGCTAAAAAGAATTGGGCAGTGTGCTTTTAGAAATGTTACCGGCTTGTATGAAATCAATGTTCCGTCAAGTGTGGCAAGCATAGGAGAATCAGCTTTCTATGGCTGTATAAATTTACATAATATATCATTGTCAGAAAATTTACAGAAAATTGGGGAACGCGCTTTTGGCAGTTGCGAGGGAATAACAAGTATTGAATTACCAGATGGACTCAAAGAAATCGGAAGTTATGTTTTTTCATTCTGCGGAAATTTAAAGAGTATATACATTCCTGCAAGTGTAGAAAGAATGGGCGCAATGGTGTTTGATGAACATAGTGATGATTTGATAATAAGATGTTACAGGTGGTCAAATGCATATAAATATGCAATAGACTGTTCAATACAATATGAAGTATTAGAAGTGGTTAAAACTGATATATCAGATGCTATAATCCAAGGAATAGAAGATAAAACGTATGATGGGGCTTTTCAAAAACAAAGGAGTATTACGATTTTTCTAAATGGGATTCAACTTCAGGAGGGAAGAGACTATACTTTAACATATGAAAATAATAAAAATCCTGGAAAAGCAAAAATAATTATATCTGGTATAGAAAATTACACAGGTACAATAGATAGATATTTTTATATAATAAAACCAATTGTAGATATAGGTAAAATATATGATGTAGATATTATAGGTATACCAAAAAGTGTTATTTATGAAGGTGGAAGAATAACATTCCAAAATGTACAAGTGAAAGTTGAGGGAACTGTTTTAAATGAAAAAACGGATTACATATTGACGTATAATAACAATATAAATGTTGGAAATGCTTCTATAGTTATTACTGGTAAGGGTGATTACAGTGGTACTATTAAAAAAAATTTTTTGATAAAATCTAGAGATATTTCGTTAAAAAATAATCAAATTTCGGTTTGCGGAGTTCCTGATTCTGATATATATACAGGAAAAACATGCGTATATCCTGAAATTGTAGTGAAATGTGGAAATACAATTATGAAGGTCGGAAAGGATTATACTATTGGATATCATAATAACAAAAATATTGGAATCGCAAAGGTAATAATATCTGGAAAAGGGAACTATTCTGGAAGCATTACAAAGAGAGTTAAAATACGAATACAAACCGGAAAAGTATATAATGTAGGAAATTTAAAATATAGAGTTACAGATTCCAGATTAGATGGATGCGGTATGGTATCTCTGACAGGGGCTGCATCGAGAAAAAACTCAAAAAAGATAGTTAAGCTAATTATACCAAACAATGTAGTAATAGGTGGTGTTAGATTTTCAGTTGTTTCAATAGGAGATAATGCATTTAGAGAATATGTAAATATAAAAAGCGTTTCTATTGGTTCTAATGTGAAATCAATAGGTAAAAGAGCATTTTATGGATGTCGAATGTTGAGTAGTGTGAAAATTGGAAATAACGTGTGTGTAATAAACGAAAGAGCATTAGCTGGTTGTAGTGAATTAAAAAGATTAACAATAACAACAACAAAGCTAACGATAAATTCAGTCCGTGCAGGAGCATTAAAAGGCGTAAATAGTAAAATCGTGATCAGAGTACCTGTCAGGAAATTGAAGGAGTACAAAAAAATATTGACATTAAGAGGTGTTTCAAAGAAAGCAAAAATTATAAAATAGAATTATGGAGGATTATACGATAAAGCGTATAATTAATGAACTCATCCGAACAGATATGTGATGGTGAAGCTGGCAGAGGCAACGATAAGGATGGTAGATAAGTATGAGAAGAAATAGGTATTGGCACATAATGGGTTTGATTCTATCTTTGACAGGTACGGCGTGTGTTGCATCAGGCTGTCAGAGCATACATGATAAATTTGATATTATACAATCTCAAATTACAACAAGTGAATCGAACAGTACAGAACCCGGTTTGTATGAGGATAAAGATGCTCAGTATACAGAATCGGAGAAGCAGAGCAGTATATCTGATAAGCCGACGATGGAAGCTTATACGCAAGAAGATAAAAATGCAAGTGAAATCACGAAAACAGAGATAGATGAAGCTGAAGTAGCAGCAACTGAAAAAGAAGTTAATGAGAAGCGTGGACAGACGCTCTCTTATGAGGAAGCCGAGGAAATATACTGTGATCTGATCTATGAGCATGCGTGTAAGAGGGATGTATGCAGAGAGGATGATGGAACCTTGGGAGACTTTTCAATGGATAAATATCCTTATGGGGAAGACACCGATGGGCGGTACAGTATATATATAATGGATAAAGGTTTTTCAGATGTTGGCTATAAAATTTCAGATATAGATGGTGATGGTATATATGAGCTTCTGCTGGCAGATATAAACTCATCGATGATATATGAAGTGTTTACCTTGGAAGGTGACACTCCGAAAATGGTGCTTGACAGTTGGGAACGCTGTAGGATTGATTATTGCGGAGATTTTATATTAAGAACTGGTTCAAATGGGGCAGCTAATCAGGAGATAATTATGTATTCGCTGGATGGAGACATAGAGAGAGCAGAGTTATTAGAAGTTTTAATGGAAGGCAATGCGGGGAGGCCGGATGATTCAATCATGTATGGGTACATGAGTTATAAAAATGATGAAAATGATCTTGGACAAATCACAGAGGATACTTTTGATAATTACCAAAATGAGTGGAATTCACATAAATGTATTGTCCCAGATCTGAAATCTGCCAATGATTATCTCACAGATAGAATTACAAAAGCTGCGGCGGAATTAAACTAATTGTAAGATGATAAAAATAGTAAAACACAAAAATAGACATAAAAAGAGACAATATGGACATGATAGTAAAGATGCATGGGATAATATGGTAAAATATAACAAGACAGATTTAATTTGTTTTATATCGCCAGCTTTGGCATACGGAGACCATAATTATTTAGAATATTAAATATAAGAAATGAGGGAGGATTAAGTTTATGATAATAGAGAAATTAAAGCGGATAACAGAGAATATTGTTGTTGTACTTTGCATATTAGTTGTGTTTATAGGGGGAGGTGCAGTTACTGTTATAGCGTCTGATAATATAGATATAGCGGAAGGTAGAGCAGAGTTGGCTTTATCTGATGAATATCTTACTCTTGGAAAAAGTGTAGATGGAATTTTGACATCGAGTCAGTCAAGTTATGAATATGAATTTAGTATAACAAATGCAGGAAGAGTTTCAATTAAGTTTACAGCATATCAGATGCCATATACAATCAGACTATATGACGATGATGGGGATTGTATTGCATCTGAAAATATGGAATATAATTATGATTTGGAATTCGGAAAAACAAATTTTCATTGGGATTTATCAAAAGGGACATATTATATAGTGGTCTATGGAAGAAAAAATATTTATGATGGGGAAACTGCAAATTATAAGATAGAAACTTCGTATAAAAGTGTGGGAACAAGCGAGGGAGAACCAAATAATAGTTTTGAGGAAGCTACCCTTGTAAAAATACCATCAACAATAACTGGTATGTTGGCTTTAAATGACAAAAAAGATATATACAAATTTTATTTGCAAAAGTCGACAGAAGTTGAAATTATATTCAAAGTTATAGATGCGGATACTTGTGGACTTAGTATCTATGATGAAGAAGGCGACAGAGAGGCATATGAATGGCAAAGCAGAGAAGATAACAAAAAAATATATAGATATATGCTTTCGGCGGGAGTACACTATATAGTTATCGTTCCACCTATGGTGCCTGCAGCCGATTGGTCTGGATCGTATATGTTTACGATTTCCAGTGGTATAGCAATGACTTCAAAGAATGTACGTTTATCCACAGAAAAGTGTATGTATAATGGAAAAGTAAGAAATCCATCGGTGATCGTTAAGGATAATAGTGGGAATCGCCTTGTAAAAGGAAGAGATTACACAATATATATTCCGTTGGGAAGAAAGAGTATTGGCACATATACATATAAAATTGTGTTTAAAGGTGCATATAAGGGGACAATAAAGAAAAATTTCACAATTGTTCCAGCGAAAACAAAGATTACATCTATAAAGAATAAGCGTGCGGGTATAAGAATCACGTGGAAGAAATCAAGCTCGGCAAATGCAACAGGATATTTAGTATATAGAAGTATAAATGGTGGTGGATATAAGCTTGTAAAGACAATAAAATCCAATCGTATTACATATTATAGTGACAGCAAGGCTAATAGACTATGGTCAAATTACTCGTATAAGGTTGTTGTATACAAAAAAGTTGGACGTAAGACGTATAAGGCAGTTGGTAGTAGTTCCAAGAGGATTTATAGGTATAATTGACGGGATGCATATATTACTTGGTGATTTCATATATAATGATGTCCATATGCTTGGTATTGCAGCAAATAAATGAATTTTGTATTCTAAGAGCCGTAGATTGATTATGCTCTACTACTTTTTGTAAGCAAAGCTATGGTTCAATGAACAGAAATAATATATAAAACCAGGCTAGCGGAGATAAGTTGGTAAAATCAGAAAAGTACAATAATACCATATTGGCAGTGGCAGAAGACGACAGTGTAGATGAGGTGGAATGCATGATGCGAAACAAAAGTGTACAGATAGTGGGGGTGTTGCTGGCTTTGACAGGAATTACATATGTTGGTTCAGGTTGCCAAAGTATACAGGATAAGTTGGACGTGATTCAATCTCAGACAACGACAAGAGAGGTGAGCATCGCGGAAGAAATGATATCAGAAGAGAAAAATACAGAGAAATCAATTGTGACCGAACAGAAAACAGAGACCGATGTAGCGGATGATATTCCGAGTGAAGAGAATATTGATGATGCTGTTTATTTAACACAATATGAAGAGATAATAAGCAGATATATCGAACTCAATCATCAGAAATTAGAGTATGGGGATTTGACCAATATTGAATTCCCATATGAGACGGCGGATGATGTGTATGCTAGATATAATGTAATGTTAGTATTGGAAGAACTGGACAATGTGGGATATGTAATTGATGACATTGATGGTGATGGGGTAAAAGAACTTATTATTGCAGATATGACATCACCATTGATATACGACATATACACAATGGATGGAGACGTTCCAAAGCTTGTTGCGGCAAGTTGGGAAAGAAGCAATACAACTTACTGTGGAAACCATTTTTGTACAGAAGGATCAGGAGGAGCGGCTAATTTTATAGTATCCTATAAGGTGTTTAAAGGAAACGAAATGCAAACAGAGTATTATCTTTATACAGACTTGTTAGAAAATGGTGAGAGTGTTTTTTTCTACACTACAAATAGCATTATGGACAAAAATAATGATAATCTCATAACACAGGAAGAGTACAATGGTATTAAGGAAGAAACTGAGTCTGGGGGATGTGTATATCCTGGTTTGAAGACTATGGTAGAACAATGAAAGATCTGTGAATGAGGAGGACAATACATATGAGAAAGAAGATTTTGTTGGCAATGGCGCTTACGGGGCTGAGTGCATTGATGATAACAGGATGTGCTTCACCAGTAATAGAAAGTAAAAAAGCAATACTTGAATCAGAACTGGGCAACAAGAATCTGCAGGATTCAGATGAAGACTCAGATGATGGAAAAACTACAGAAGAGACAGAAATGGTTACTACAGAAGATACAACTGTAGAAGAGGAAGCGAGTGCTTCTTATACATCTATAAAAGAACAGGTGCTGCTTGACAAGGATGGTGTAAAGGTTACAGCCACTGGTTATTCTGTAAACGAATACGACGAGGATCAAATAGAGGTTACAGTGGAGAATAATACAGATAAGGACCTGACAATCGGAAGCGAAAAGATAGTTATAAATGGCTATATGGACTGGGTGTTCTGGGGAGTCGATGTGGCTGCTGGAAAGAAATGCAATTCATGTGTAACGCTTTCTGATGATACAACAAAAATTGCAGGGATCACAAACATAGGAACAGTTGAATTCTATTTCTGGGCAGAGGAGAAAGACAAGGACAGTTACGAGGATATTTTCAAGGATGAATATTATAAGCTGGAGACATCGCAGGTTGGCGAAGAAGTGGATGCAAACACGGATAAGCAGGAAATATACAGTGCAGATGGAATCCGAATAACAGCACTTGGAAATGAGACTGATGAATATGGAAATACTAATCTATATTTCTGCATGGAGAACAATACAGGCAAGAATGTGTATATAAATCTGGAGGATATGTCAATAGATGGTCTGATGTTCAATGCATATGTGACGCTTACTGTATTTGATAGTAGGAAGGGAATTGGCGTGATTACCATTTACAAAGATGATTTGGAAGAAAGCAAAATAAGGGAAATTAAGAATGTTGAGTTTAAACTTGAGATGGAAGACACTGATACTATGGATGATATATTGACGACAGATGTTATCAAATTTCCTGTGGAATAATACTGAACGCAAGAATGCTGGTCAGGTTTGGTATTGCGGCAAATAAAATAATTGTGTATTCTAAGAGCAGTAATGGCACGATCGAAACAACTTGGATTACGAGAGACCGTTTCAAGTTTTGTGTAAACGTTAAAAACTGATATAAGATTTGTGAATAGTTACAAATGGGCAGAGCCGATTTTCCGGATTCTGCCCATATCTGCATTATACAGTAGTTTTTAGGCATGTCAATAAAACCTGCCTAAAATTGACTGCTTTACAGGTTCCGTCCTGCCAGACGTTCTTCAAAATAAATTTCAAGCTGGGAATGGATCTGTCCCCAGTCCTGCCTGTGTCCGGTCCATTTTTTCGTGATATCCATGGTTGCCAGATACATACAGCATTTTCAAAAGGCTGTCATCCGACGGAAAAACCGTCTTGCTTTTGGTCACTTTCCGGAGTTGGCGGTTGAATCATTCAATGGCATTTGTGGTATAAATCAGCCGTCTTACTGCCTCCGGATATTTGAAATAAGTGGACAGGGTTGCCCAGTTATCATTCCAGGATTTATAGATTTTCGGGTACTTGGAATCCCATTTATCCTTGAACAGTTCCGGTTCATTTAAAGCGGTTTCTTCCGTTGGAGCTGCATATACAAGCTTCAGATCAGCCATCAGTTTTTTGATGTCTTTGTATGAAACAAACTTCGTTGAATTACGGATCTGATGGATGATACACTGCTGAATCTCTGTTTTTGGATAAACAGCCTCGATTGCCTGTGAAAATCCATTTAAACCATCAACGCATGCAATCAGGATATCCTCAACGCCTCTGTTTTTTTATCCATTCATGATAGAAAGCCAGAATTTCGCACTTTCGTTTTCTCCAACATACATTCCAAGAACATCTTTTTTCCCATTCATATCGATACCAAGGGCAATGTAAACCGCACGTTTTACAATACGTCCTTCACTGCGGACGTGATAGTGGATTGCATTCATAAATACTACAGCATACACTTCTTCCAAAGGGCGTTCCTGCCATTCTTTTACAATCGGCAGGATTTTGTCTGTGATCCGGCTGATTGTGCTGTCAGAAATATCAATATCGTATAATTCACGCATGTGGGATTCAATGTCTCCGGTTGTCATTCCTTTGGCATACATAGAAAGTATTTTTTCTTCCATGTCCTGAGTTGCTGTATTTTGATACTTCTTAATCAGCTGTGGTTCATAATCACCATTACGATTCCTTGAAATGGCTACATCCATATCTCTATAACTGGTATGCATAGTTTTACGGGAATGTCCATTTCTACTATTGTCCGTTTCTTTGTTTCGGTAGTCATACTTGGAATATCCTAACCCCTCATCCAGTTCTTCATCCAAGGCACCTTCCAAAAGGACAGACATCATGTCGCGCATGATACTGTTTACATCGGTGCCGTCTTTGATGCTGATATTATTATTTTTCAGATAGTCACGCATCATTTCTCTCATTGCTGCTTTTTGTGGGCTGTCTTTTCTTCTTGCCATAAAAATAACCTCCAAACTGAGTAATTTTATCTTACATCAGTTTGAAGGTTTACACAAACTTTGGGATGCTCCCGAAAAGCTTTATTTTAAGTATTTTTGAATACCACTCTTGCTTACCGGGTGCATTTTTTTAGACACATTCTTCTTGTTGACCTGGGTTCTAGTTTTTCTGAATGTTGTTAAGCTTATTTTCTTCCCAGTTGAGGATGTGCATTTGTTCTCGATTACTTTTCCGTTTTTATATCTGATATTTCTGTCGATGTCATAATACATGGTGGTTTTGCTAAAAGTATAGTTTTGTGAGATTTTTCCATGCTTACTGAATTTGTATGTGGATAAAGTGTGATAACGTACAGCCCCAGCGGAACTGTAATCATCCTCAATTGTATAGATGCCTGCATTTGACACACCGTACAGGCTTCCTCTTACAGGAATAGCTTTATACTTACCGTTCACATGCATATAAACCTCTGAATAAGTCATAGTTCTGAGACCTAATCGACCTGTTACAATGATATCCTTGTGTCCGTCTCCATTGATGTCATAAACATAGAATTCTGGATTATACATTATTCTATGTGGCGCTGGGGCATATACATGATGTCATAAACATAGAATTCTGGATTATACATTATTCCTTGGGTTTTGCTTTTGTAATATGTTCCGTATTGAGTTTTGGTGATTCCGTTGAGCAACCACTTGGTATATACTTTCCTTTCAGCTTGTGTCATAGTTGCGGTAGCTGCCTCGCTTTGAGTTATGGATGCAAACAGCAATACACAAGTCATAAGTAAAATACCTAATGTTTTTTTGATTTTGTTCATCTTCATGGCTATTCTCCTTTGTATTATTAGTATTTTTTTATTTTAGCACTCCATCTTAGCGATGCGTTTTTAATTGACTAATCTGCAGAGTTTAATGCTTATAGTTACATTACATTTGAAGATTTCCGAGCTTGAAGTCGGGAAGAAGCCACCAGAGCAGCAGATTTCAATCTTACATTGTTAAGTAATTAAGTTCTGTGTATAATTTAATATATTAAAAAGTGGCGCTTGATTCTATAAGCCACAATACAAAAGAGGAGAGACATATAGTGCAGCGATAGTGAAATTCTTGTCTTAATAAGACAAAAACTAACTACAAAAAACGAGGAAAAGGAGAGAGCAAGTGGAAAAAACCAACGAAGATTCAACAGAGATTTCAAATGAGACTTCAAGCAGAACTTCAACTGAAAAAACGAATGATATATCAGAAGAGATGTTAGATGCTGATGACAGAGTTTGCCAGTTTGATGAAAAAGCTTACAAGGAGAAGCAACCAATAACATCCAGAAGTTACAAGATAAAAGCAGCAGTTATCATAGTACTGCTTTTGGTTGCATTTGTGGTAAAAGACTTTATTATATTCAAGAGAGTATTCAGTTTTAACGCTGAAGCAACCGGACTTGCGCAGTTCCTGCCGTGGTGGATTAGGGATCAATGGCAGATGCTAGTCATCGGCATGGTATTTATTTTGATCCCGTGGGAACTCATGTATAAATTTTATCTTTATATTTGTAAAGAGAGAAATCCGAATCTTAGGCAATCAAGAGTGTTTTTAGTTACCATACTTGTGATTGCCTCGCTGATTGCCATTTTTTGTTATATCCCTTATACGAAGATTAGCCGGGCAGGCTTGTACATATTTTGCGTGATTGCGTTGAGTCTTGCAGTATGTTATATATGCAGGCAATTCTTTGAGAGTGGTATTGTATGGTTTATCTTATCGGTAATTTATCTTGCCGTTATTACATACATATATGCAAACCGGATTTGTGAAAAAGCAGATATGTTATTTGAAACTTCATTATCTTCTGCCTGGCAGATGACTGGATATGCCATATGGGTTCTAATTGTGCTGTTCAGTGCAGCTGTGGAAGTGCTTATGATATATGCATTATATAATAGCGAGTCGATAGGAGAATGGCTGATTTATATAATCATTAATGTGATGCTGGGGATAGCTTATGGATATGTTGTACTTCCTGTAATGGATAGATTCGAGAACGGATTGCGCAGAAATGTATCAGGTGATTATTCGTTTGTGGGCGAACCGTTGAATTCGCCAGTTGTTATATGGATGATTGCATTGCTGGCATTTATTATCGTTCTGCTGGCATGTGCTTCGAAGACAGTTGAACGTTATTCACATAAAAGAATGTGGATGATGATATGGATAGATGTAAGTGTTTTGGGACTTCTGATATTTGGAATATGTGCAAAGGCAGGAATTGTGGACAACAGTTTCAGCAGTCATTCATTGTTTGACATGGGTAGTATGATAGCAGTGTTTATAGCTGTCAGACTATTGATCATTCCCATTAAGCCACAGCCGGATCTGAAGTGCAGGTTCATAAATACTGATCAGGAGATAATCGATAGCGGGTATGATAGAAAAGTATTGGAGATTCAGATACTCAGCCTTCAGGAACAGCTTAATGTTCTAGTGAAAATGACAAGGCTGACAGATATAAAAGTAGACATGGCACACAAAGCACTGGTGATTCCTGACGATAAAGATGAGGGTGAAGAGGAACGTCACGACTTTTTTGATTTTGTAGAAAAAGCTGATAAGCTTGTGGATGAGAAAAAGGAAAAGGGAGAACCGGTAAACTATAGTGAACTTTATAGTAGACTTATGAAGATCAGAAATGAGGAGTATGAGCAGATCCACAAGATTATGGAGGCGAAATATGCTGATGAATGTGTGGACCTTGATGACCTTGGTGATTTTGATGATACAGAGGATGAAAGTGATGAGGATAGAGAAGCCACAGTGGATGAGGACGTAAACTGTGATGAGGATGAAAACTAGGAAGATGAACGTACACTTCAGGATACAGCACTTGCAGCTTTGACTCAGATAAATGAGAAAGAATGTGATACAGAGCTTGTGGATGAGGGGATAAACAAAGACCATATTGTACATTACGGATTTGCATTTGAGGGCAAGAAAGTGCTTATTTTGGCGGGATAAAAGGCCTAAAGACTGGTGGCGGGGATGAGTGTCACTGATATGTTAGATAGACTGCTAATATTCAACTAATAAGGTGGTGTTAATCTATGATTGATAATAAAGTGAATAATTACAAACAGTATAGAGAAAACAATATAAGAGAGAACTATAGAAAACTTACCAGGTTACTTATTTCCAAAGGACTTACCATAACTACCATGGAATCTGCCACCTCGGGGCAGATTGCATCCCTCATCACAGACACGGAAGGTTCATCTGCTGTGCTTAAGGGGGCATTTGTCACCTACTGCAATGAGGCGAAGATCATGCAGGGGGTTCCGGCGGAGATTATAGACAGGTACACAGTCTATTCAAAGAAAACCGCAGGTGCCATGGCGAAGGCGTGCAGGAAGGCGTATAATGCGAATATAGGGATCGGAGTGACTGGGACCATGGGCAATGTGGATCCGGCAAATCCGAACGCATCGGTTCCAGGACAGGTGTATTTTGCCATAGATATAGATGGCGATGTGCGGACGTATTATGTTGAACTTCCGCCTCAGCCGACAAGACTTGCATATAAGCTGGCTGTGGCGGAGGAGATTTATGAGGAGCTTGTGAAAAGATTGGTATAATACTGAATTATTTGAAGGTTTTATTTCAGAATGACATAGTAAGTTTTGCGAATAAGGATGATGTTCTCACTTGCCTGATCCATCTTGGATATCTGGCTTATCAGAGGAAGAGTAATTCTGCATTTGTGCCAAATGAGGAGATAAGGCAGGAACTTATAAGGTCGCAGTGTATACGGTGACCTTATTTAACCTTATTAAGCCTTTTTAAACCTTTAAAAAAAGGATGATTTACAAATAGAAAAACTGATATATGGAGGCGGAGAAAGATGAAAAAATACGATCAGAAAATTCTAAAAACTGCAATACCGGCATTTGTAATATCAGCTATATGTTATGCGGCCATGTGGGGAATAATGACAAGAATGGAGAATACAATTTTTGCTGGATACATAGGCGGCGGAGGTGCAGTCAGCCAGATAAGGAATATTCTTATATGTATTCTTGTAGGGGCGATACTTTTTGTTTTGCCACTTGAGAAGATATGTGATAAGACATATGGCGCAGTGCGTTATTGTGGATCGCTTTTTACAGATAAAAAGAAATTTAGAGATGCGGCGGTATTGTTTGTGCTTACGTTTCTGTATGTCGTTATCTGCTGGGCAAGTGTGACGTTTTCAATACATACCGACAGTGGACTCGATGATGGAGGACATTGGGGAT
Organism: Coprococcus sp. AF16-22; assembly: GCF_003461545.1. Classification (NCBI taxonomy): domain Bacteria; kingdom Bacillati; phylum Bacillota; class Clostridia; order Lachnospirales; family Lachnospiraceae; genus Coprococcus; species Coprococcus sp. AF16-22. The sequence goes on along the minus strand of NZ_QTXH01000006.1, from coordinate 43,373 downwards.
TATTCGGCTCGGGAAGTGACGAAATATATGCTGTGGTGATAACGATACTCGCTTTTGTGGTTATGGTAAAGGGAGTTGACCTTGTAAAGAAAAGTTGGAGTGAAGTTTGGTTTTGGTTCCTTATCGAACTTGCAAATGTTGTGAGTGTAAAACTTGTGACGGCCAAAGATGATCTCACATTTGCTATCGTATGTTCAGAAACGGTTATGTTTATTGTATACATGGCTGTTCAGCACAGGTTGAATATTGTGACTTGTCTATTATCACTGCTTTTTGGAGCAATACTTATATTTGCTGGATGTGATGAGGTATTTACCAGTAAGAATAAGATTTCAGGTTCGTCGATCATGGATGAACTGGACCAGGCTGGAAGTATGCCGGACCAGATTTTTGGAGCCAGATATAATATTACGATAATTGAACATCAGGCTGGGATTGGTTTGTGTATATTGTGGTTCATATTGCTTGTGATTTTGTCAATTGCTGTCATTCTGTCTGCAGCAAAGCTTATGAAGGTATCTGCCAGACGTGGAACGTTTGTGCTTGGAATATATATGATAGAAGCATTTCTGATCATATATGCTATATTGGCGGAACTGGGATTTATCAAGCCGGCAGTGACTCTTTTGCTGCATATGAACGAGGTGGTTCCGGTTATGATATTGGGATTTAGAATGTTTTTCATAGAAGATGGCAGCCACAATGAAAAATCCTGCTTCAATGTGTAAATGTCAATGAAAAAGTTTACCAGTTGCATCATTGATTATTACGGAACAAGGAGTATATATGAATAAGCAGATAGTTAATTATAAAAATGATGAAGAAATGCAGAGTATAATAAAAGCAAAACAAAGAAATATCAAAATAATACAAATCCCCATGTATTTGTCGTTAGTGGGAATACTCCTTCCGTTTGTGGGGGTAATATTTGATATATATGGTCCAATTATTGATACTGTTTTTAGAGTGGTGCCTGTAGTATGCATATTTATTGGCTTCTTACTTGCTATACTGTGTAATAAAAAAATGAAAGACCTCAGGGTGTTTATAGGACAGAATATTGTGCTCGGGGTTCTCGAGGAGAGAATTCAGGTTATTGATTATTCGCCAAGTGGTTATGTGGATGAATCTTTTTTAAAAAAATGCAGTATTCTTCCAACTTATAATAGAGCAACAGGTTCAGATTATATTCATGGAATATACAGAAATGTAGAATTTACATACAGTGATCTTGAATTGAAAACAGAAAGTCAGGATTATACTGCAAATGAAAACAACCTGAAAACTACTATTACAGAGTTTTCAGGACAGTTTATGACAATGGCGTTGAGTAAAAGCGTGAATGGATTTGTACAGATAATGGGCAAGAGTAATTCTGGGAAAATGAGGCAAAATAGAAAGGCCGTATACATAGATGAAAAAAACAATATATCAAGCTACTTGAAAACGGGAGATCGCGTATTTGATGACCGGTTTGAGGTTAATGCATCGGGGGATGACCTTGCGTATTCTATTTTGACCCCTCAGTTTATTTCAGGCTTGAAGAAAATGGGAAAACGTACAAGAGTTCAACTTTCTGGAAATATGGGCGTGATTGCCTGCTACAACGAGAAAAATTCATTTGAATTAATTGGAGAAATTAAAGATAATAGCGATATCGAATTATATAGGAAAAAGTTTAGAAAAGAATTATCAGATATTTTAGCGATCCTTGATATAATGATTGATTGTTGCTAAGGGATGATTCGGAATTTAATGTATTATAGAAAACTAGTAAAAGAATCTGTTACACTTATATTTGAAAACAGTCCGAGAGAGTTGAAGGAGAAGCAATTTTTTAATACATATGTCCATATTGGGAAAACAAAATGCAATACCGGATTGGGGTTGGATATGCTTCAGGAATAGTATATCATCTCGTTTGACGAATTTGAGGAAAGTTACTATTCTAAAGGTGAAAAGAAAAAGAAGGAGAATAGACGCTTTATGGAGAATGAATGCAATATAGAGAATAAGATCAGAATGAATTACCGGCATCTCACACAACTTCTTATCTCCCGACACCTAACCATAACCACCATGGAATCTGCCACCTCAGGGCAGATTGCATCCCTCATCACCGACAAGGAAGGTTCCTCTGCAGTGCTGAAAGGTGCATTTATCACCTACTGCAATGAGGCGAAGATCATGCAGGGGGTTCCCGCAGAGATCATAGACAAGTATACAGTCTATTCAAAGGAAACTGCAGGTTCAATGGCGCAGGCGTGTAGAAAGGCGTATAATGCGAATATAGGGATCGGCGTGACTGGAACCATGGGAAATGTGGATCCGGCAAATCCGAACGCATCAGTTCCGGGACAGGTGTACTTTGCCATAGACATAGATGGCGATGTGCGGACGTATTATGTTGAACTTCCGTCTCAGCCTACCAGGCTTGCGTACAAACTGGCGGTCGCTGAGGAGATATATGAGGAGCTTGTTAAGAGGCTGGACTGATAGAACGATTATCAAAGGAAGAATAAATGCTATATCTCATATCCGACATTCACGGGGATGTCATATCATTTAAAAAAATGTTGAAAAAGATAAGCTTTGACCCAGCCACGGATCAAATGATAGTCATGGGTGACATATTCGATTGGAATGATGAGGGAATCCCTCTTCTTGATTTTATGTCTGACTATCTTGTGGATGGTTCGATGCAGCTCATAAAGGGTAACCATGAACTGTTTGCCCAGATGTACATAGAGGGAAGCATGTCAGAGAGACAGTGGATCATATTCGGCGGTGGTGGAACAGTCAGAGATATCAGGAGGCTCAATGTGGATGAACAGATGAAGCTGCATGGGTATCTTGCACATCTGCCACATTACACAGAGATACATTCGCCAAAGTACGGAGTTTGTGTTGTCACCCATCCGGGCATTCATTGTGGCTCGTATGTCAGAAATGCTGACAGGACGATCAACATTACCGAGTCTATTACGAATGCCGTGGGAAGAGATGAATACAGGTTTCTCATATCGCCGGATATCCACAATGTTCCGTTTTCGGATAAGAAGGCATTTGACAGGTATGTGTTCTGCGGACATGTGACGACGAACAGACTCAATGAAGATCATTCATATAACGCTTATGTGACATCATACTATACGGATCTCGACTGCGGAAATGGAGAGAGAAACAGGGGCGGAAAGCTGGCGTGCTATTGCGTGGACGACGACAGTATTTTTTATATATGAGATTTTTTTTAAATTAGGGGTTGATTTTTGAAAGAATATAGAGTATTTTATATTCAACAATTAAATGATACGAAATGGACAAAGGTGTTCTCAAGAAGGAGGACACCTTTCTCTTTTTTTGAGGATACGTTAAGGATTCATTTTTAATCAAGAAAAGGAGTAGTAATTATGATGAACAAAATTTCGGCCGTATTTGGCTCACACGTATTCTCAGATCAGGTCATGAGAGAGAGACTTCCAAAAGCAGTTTACAAGTCACTCAAGGCGACTATTGACAAGGGCGAGCCTCTCGATACATCAATCGCAGATTCAGTTGCAGCAGCCATGAAGGAATGGGCAATGGAGCTTGGTGCAACACATTATACACATTGGTTCCAGCCACTTACAGAGACAACAGCAGAGAAGCACGACTCATTTGTAAGCACAGTCGGTGATGGCGGTGTTATCCTCCAGTTCACAGGCAAGGAGCTCATCAAGTCAGAGCCGGATGCTTCATCATTCCCTTCAGGCGGTCTTCGTGAGACATGCGCAGCAAGAGGATATACAGCATGGGATTGTACATCACCTGCATTTGTAAAGACAACAGATGAGGGAACATGTATCCTTTGTATCCCGGCAGCATTCACATCATATACAGGAGAGTCACTTGACTACAAGACACCTCTTCTCCGTTCAATGGATGCCATCAGCAAGGAAGCCCTTAAGGCTCTTGCAATGTTCGGCAACACAACAGCCAAGAAGGTTACTTCATCAGTTGGTCCTGAGCAGGAGTACTTCCTGATAGATAAGAAGAAATTTGCAAAGAGAACAGATCTTAAGCTCTGCGGACGTACACTTTTCGGAGCAATGCCTCCAAAGGGACAGGAGCTTGATGATCAGTATTTCGCAGCGATCAAGGATAAGATCGCATCATACATGACAGAGTTGAACGAGGAGCTGTGGAAATACGGCATCCTTGCAAAGACACAGCACAATGAGGTTGCACCTGCACAGCATGAGCTTGCACCAATCTTCTCAACAACCAACATCGCCACAGATCAGAACCATCTGGTTATGGCAACCATGAAGAAGATCGCTGCAAAGCATGACCTTGAGTGCGTACTCCATGAGAAGCCATTTGCCGGTGTAAATGGTTCAGGTAAGCACAACAACTGGTCGATCTCAACAGACGAGGGCGAGAACCTCATCGATCCAGGCAAGCATCCTGAGACAAATCTTCAGTTCCAGTTCTTCCTGGCAGCAGTTCTGGCAGCAGTAGATAACAACGCTGAGCTCCTGAGACTTTCAGCATCATCAGCAGGAAACGATCACAGACTTGGAGCTAACGAGGCACCTCCAGCAATCATCTCAGCATTCCTTGGAGAGCAGCTCCAGTCGATCGTTGAGCAGATCATCGAGAAGGGTGAGGCTACAGAGTCACCAAAGGGCAAGACATATGTATCAGGTGCATCAACACTTCCTACATTTACAATGGATGCCACAGATAGAAACAGAACATCACCATTTGCATTCACAGGTAACAAGTTCGAGTTCAGAATGGTTGGTTCAACACAGTCCATCGCATTCCCAATGATGGTACTTAACACAATAGTTGCAGATCAGATCAAGAAGATGACAGATGAGCTTGAGGGTGCAGACGATTTCGAGACAGCATGCAAGGCACTCATCAGAAGAGAACTCACAGCACATCAGAGAATCATCTTCAATGGCAATGGTTATTCAGATGAGTGGGTTGAGGAGGCAGCAAAGCGTGGTCTTCCAAATATCAAGTGCATGGTTGATGCTGTTCCTTATCTTGCAGCAGATAAGAGCGTTAAGATCTTCGAGAACCTTGGAGTTATGGATAAGGCAGAGCTTGAGGCGAGAGCTGATGTAATGCTTGAGAACTATGCAAAGAAGATCAACATCGAGGCACTCACTATGATAGAGATGTCTAATGAGGAGATCATTCCTGCAGTTATGGAATATCAGGCAGAGCTTGCAAAGGGTGCAGCTGAGATCAAGGCTCTTGGAATTGATCCTACAGTTCAGGTATCACTTTTGAACACCATCTCAGAGAAGCTCACAGAGCTCAAGAGCGCTACAGTAGCCCTTGAGGAGCTGGTTGCAAAGGCATCAGATTACGAGGGAGATACAGAGGCCTGGGCTAAGTATTTCCACAACACAGTATTTGCAGCATTTGACACAGTGAGAAAGCCTGCTGATGAACTTGAGAAGGAACTTCCAAAGACAGCTTGGCCATTCCCAACATACGAGCAGCTGTTATTCGAGCAGTAAAACATAGATTGAGTTTGCTAATCCTACTAAATTCTATATAAAATAGCTTAGAGGCATCCTGTCTGCGGTATCGCAGGCGGGGTGCTTTTTGCGCGTTAAAATCCCGTCAAGCGCGCACATGCGAGAGCTTGCTCGCGGCATGTAGCGCATTTGACGGGATGACGCGACATGAACACGAAGGCCGACAGGCCGGAGTGTGAATGCCGCGCAGAATTGCGGGAGCACGAAGTGCGGAGC